>NZ_JAGWCV010000008.1:0-105320 GCF_020657735.1 Clostridioides sp. ZZV15-6383
GTTTTTAACTTTAATATTAAGTATATAAACAAAATGAAAAAATACTAAATTTAGACTAAAGGGAGGTCTTTAAAATGAGCATTAAATACAAATAGCTAGAATAAAAAGATATAAATATATAAAAAAATGGAAAAACTTCTATCATATTGTATAATCATATATGTAAAGAAAATTTATTAAATTAATTGATATAAAGGAGATTAAAATGAATTCATATAATATTTTAGTGGTAGAAGATGAAAAGGAAATAGCAGATGCTATAGAAATATACCTATTAAATCAAGGATATAATGTTTTTAAGGGGTACAATGGACTGGAAGGTCTTAAGGTTATAGAAAACCAAGAGATACATTTAGCAATAGTTGATATAATGATGCCTAAAATGGATGGGATAACACTTACAATGAAGCTTAGAGAAAATCATAATTTTCCAGTAATAATGCTATCTGCAAAATCAGAAGAAGTTGATAAAATAATGGGGCTTAATATAGGAGCAGACGACTATGTAACAAAACCTTTTAAGCCATTAGAATTATTGGCTAGAGTTAATTCACAACTTAGAAGATACACTAAGTATCTAAACATGATTGGAAATAAAGAGCAAGATGTAGAAACTAATGATAGTGTGTTTGCAATAGGTGGATTAGAATTAAATGAAAATACAAAAGAAGTTAGTATTGACGGAAAGTATATAAAAACAACTCCTATAGAATTTAAGATATTAAGCTTACTTATGAGGAACGCAGGAAGAGTGTTTTCTGCTGATGAAATATATGAAAGAGTTTGGAATGAAAATGCTGTAAATACAGATACAGTTATGGTACATGTTAGGAATATAAGGGAAAAGATAGAAATTGACCCAAAAAATCCTAAATATTTAAAGGTGGTGTGGGGTGTTGGATACAAAATTGAAAAAATTTAAAGATAAATATATAGTTACTATTATAGTTTTTATACTTATGTTATCAGCATCATTAGGTATGATTAGTCAATATTCTACTATACAAGCAAGTGCTAAAGGTGGAGCGAAAAATCCATTTGAACTGGAAAGTTTTGTAGAGAATATGTATAAAGGAAGTTATGTTTTATATCATAATATGAAAGAAGAACAAGAAGGTAAGATGATACAACCATCAAAGCTCTTTATAAATGAAGAGACCATGAACTATATAAAAAATGTAGGTAAAGAAAAAGATTCTTATGATGGTTCAGAGACTTATTATACAGATGATAGTATTAATGCAGATTTTAATGAAAACTTTGAAAGTTGGGAGTCTTTCATTAAAGAGTCAGGAAAAAATTTAAAATATTATTTAGTTGATAAAGGAAGTAATTTTGAATTTTTTAATGAGAATAAAGAATTAGGAGTACTTGATACAACAAAGAATGATGGTTCAAAAGAAAACTCTGATGAAAATCAGTCAAAAAATACAAACATGAATGATGAGGAAAGACAAAAGCAGATTACGAATATAAAAGCAAACTATAGATTCTATATTGTAATGAATTTTGATAAAGATGGAAAAGTAAATGTTGTAGATTCTTATGGAGTAAATCAAAAAGTTATTAATCAAATGTTGTTATCTAAAGCAAGAGAAGATTTAATGGATACAAGTTTAGGTGGAAATTCAATTTCATATAAGCTATCTCCAATAAAAAATATGACATTAGTATATGCAGTACCTAAAGTAATAAGTAAAGGTGATAGTGGAGAGTATAGTTATGGAAATATTTATAATAATGATAATATAAGTTCATATATAAATAATGTAGAAAATAATTCTTATTATAAAATTTCTGGAATGATTTTAAAAATTATATTAGCTATAGTTGTGATTGTAGCTTTAGCATTCCCATATAGAAAATCTAAGGAGTTACTAGGATTTGATACATTATCAAGAATACCATTAGAGATACTTTTTATTGCTCTTGCTATTATACAAGGGATTGTAGATTTATATCCTACTGGTATAATAAGTGATACCTTGAATGGAAATTATGTGGAGTATCTGATAAACAATGATATAAGTGCTAAAATGGCAAGTATATTGGTAAGCCTAATGAATTTAACTTATTGGTTTGTAATCTTCTCAATAATATTTGTATTTATAACCCTTTTAAAACATATTTTAAATGTTGGAATAAAAGAGTATTTTATAAAGAATACTGTGACAGGAATGTTTTTTGTATGGTTGAGAAAATCAGGAAAAACAGTTATTAATCAAATTAGAATAATAGATTTAAAGGAAAAGCCAAATAAAACTATAGCTATAATTTTAGGAATAAACTTATTAATTATAGTTATAATGTGTAGTATGTGGTTCTTTGGAATAATACTTGCAGTGATATATTCAGTAATATTATTTAAGTTACTATCAGACTACTCTAAAAAGACAATATATGAATATAATCAACTTTTAGATGTTACGAAGAAAATTTCAGATGGAAACCTAGACGTAAATATGGAAAAAGATTTAGGATTTTTTAATCCTATAAAAGATGAACTAGGAAATATTCAAACTGGATTTAAAAAAGCTGTTGATGAAGAGGTTAAGAGTCAAAAGATGAAAACAGAGCTTATATCAAATGTATCACATGACCTAAAAACACCTCTTACATCTATAATCACTTATATAGATTTATTAAAAGATGAAAATATAACAGATGAAAATCGCAAGTTGTATATTGATACATTAGATAGAAAATCACAAAGATTACAACACTTAATAGAAGATTTGTTTGAAGTAAGTAAGGTAAATAGTGGAGATGTTCATTTGAATATAGTAAATGTAGATATTGTATCTTTAATGAAACAAACACTTTTAGAATTAGATGACAAAATTGCAGATTCATCTCTAATAGTAAAAAATAATTTTTCTAGTGAAAAAATAATATTACCACTAGATAGTCAGCGTACATTTAGAGTATTTGAAAATCTTATAATAAATATAAGTAAGTACGCAATGCCAAATTCAAGAGTGTATATTGATATTTTAGAAACAGATAATAAAGTAAATATTATGCTTAAAAACATGTCTGCAACTGAAATTGATTTTAGTGTAGATGATATAATGGAGAGATTTGTGAGAGGAGATAAGTCACGTAATACAGAAGGTTCTGGGCTTGGTCTAGCAATATCAAAAAGTTTTATAGAGTTACAGGGCGGTAAGATGAATATAAGTGTGGATGGTGATTTATTTAAAGTTACGATTACTTTTAACAAAAACTAGAGTAGATTAGACTTTTTCAATAATTATAAAGTCTATAAAATAAAATTTTATAAGTATTGTTTTAAAACATTTTGTAAACATTATTTCAAAACAGAATGATGATTTATTTTAAAAGGTGAATCCTAATATACAGGGTTCACCTTTTTATTTTACAAAATGTTATTTAGTGTTACAGAGTTTCTAAATAGTATAATATCTGGGTTTACTATTAACATAATGTTAGCAATTTTTTATTGATAATATAAGTAGTATAAGTAATTTTTATATTATTTGTTATTATTTTATATTGATTGTAATTATATACAATAAAGGGTCTGTCTCAAAATAGAGATTTTACTGCACACCAATTGTTGAAATGATAAAACATATTTGATTTCATACAAAACAGAGTGTCTCATGAACTAAAAAGTTCATTTTGAGACACCACCTTTATTATTTTATATTACTTATATATTGTATAGACTACTATAGCATCCCTCAAAAATTTAGCTAGTCCAGGCTGTTCTTTATCATAATATGATGTAAAACGTTCATCACATACATACATCTGTGCTAAGGAGGCATGAGCTTCCTTAGAATATGTGTTCCAAGTATAATTTAGCCATTTATGATGTAATCTTGCAACTTCTTGAGCCAGTTCACTAGAAGCATCACCAGTTTTAAAAGCTTTTTTGAGTTTACTAAGTATTTCAATACCTAAGTTTTGCCAATCTTCATAATCTTGTTTAGACATATTTTTAAGTTTTTTATTTGATGTATCTACAGTATCTTTACCATATTTCTCTCTGATTTCAGCTCCATACTTTTTCTCATTTTCACAAATCATCTTTTCCTTAAAACCTTCAAATTTTTCTATATCTGCCATAGTGCATTTCCCCTCCTCTAAGGATATAGTTTTAGTTACATTTTCTATTAGTAAATCAATTTGTTTTCTTTTAGCTAGTAATTTGTTGTGGTGTTCTTTTAACGCACTTAGGCTGTCAAAGGTTGGCGAATTTATAATGTTTTTTATATTTTCTAAGCTAATACCTAATTCTCTATAAAAAAGTATTTGTTGCAGTTTATTAACTTCGTTCTGACCATATATACGATAGCCTGAAGAATTCATTTTAAGTGGTTTAAGAAGCTCGATTTCATCATAATATCTAAGTGTTCTAGTACTTATACCAGCTATTTTACTTAATTTTTGAACTGTATATTCCATAAGCAATACCTCCTGTAAATTAAATATACACTTTTACGCAACGTCAATGTCAATATGTTAAAATATAAAAATTTATATCTTTTAATAAAAATATAAAAAAATATCTTTACTGGATATTTTACACACAAGTGTCAATACTCACTAGTGAAAATTAAAAAATAAAATTTATAGATTGTCCTTATTAAAGTATAGAGAGTCTATAATCTAGGAGGAACTGTATGAATTTAAAAAGAAGCAACGAAAAACGAGAAGAGTATAGAAGAATGTATTCAGATAAAGAAAGTTTTTTAAGTTTGATTCAAAATTTTACAAGTGTCTCAATAGCAAAAGAACTAACTCTTAAAAATATAGAGCTAGAAACATCTTTTATATGTGAATATAAAGGAAAGGAAGTTGATATAATTTATAAAGTATTTTCTAAAAATGGTAAAGTATCACATTATATAGTGTTAGAGTTTCAAACAGAAATGGATACTGATATTGTCCCAAGATTGAAATCGTATAGAGAACAAATTTGGAAAAGTTTCATTATGAAAAAGAGTCTTGAAGAAATAGAAGATAAGAATTTTAAACTTCCCAAAGTCATACCAGTGGTTTTATATAGTGGACCTGAAAGGTTAAGTAGAAAAAAAGGTATTTTAGATATTGTAGAATCTATATCAGAGTGTAGTAACAATTCTAGTATTAAAAATTAAAATTACATAATATGTTTATTGGTCTAAAATGGGAAACCGTAGCATAAACTTGAATATGAAAATATTTATAGATACAAGTTCTATGTGGAGGTGTTCCATGAGAAATAACAAGTCTAAGGTATTGCTAGGAATACTATGTCTGGCAACAGGAATGGCTGTAATTCTGTCAATGTTGCTTCCTGGCTGGATTTGGTCAGCACTTACCGCATTAATACTTATTGGATGTGGAGCATTATTATTTTTTTGTTAAAATAGTTTTAACTATAAAGTGTGGGGTGAGTATTGATGAAAGTAGTAACAATAAAATTACCAAAATGGATTTCAAATATAATCCTAAAATTCATGAGAAAGAGTAAAAATGATTAAATTAAAAAGCCTACTTACGGAAGTAGGCTTTTAAACGTGGTTACTAAGCTCTTTCAATTTTACCAGAACGTAAACATCTAGTGCAAACTTTTATTCTCTTAGGAGCTCCATCTATAATCGCTCTTACGCTTCTTAAGTTAGCTGACCATGTTCTTTTATTATGTTTATTTGAGTGTGATACTTGGTTTCCAGAAACCTTACCTTTACCACATACGCTACATACTTTTGCCATCTACGCACACCTCCTTAAAATGATAACTATTTAAAGACTAAAAACATATTTATATTATCATAAATAACAAAAATTTGCAATAGAAATATATATTTGCCTTACACATATTGAAGAATTTCTTATTATCATATAAAATTATATATATAATTTTATATAAAGTAAATATATTTGGAAAATAATTATTTTTTCCTTTGAATATATATACTGATAAAAGAAATTTTATCCAAAAACTTTTCTAGGTTTAAATTATACCATATTTATAGTATGATATGATTATAATTTTATATAATAAATAAGTAAAAATAGTAAAAAATAAATTAAGAAATGTTTTTAATAAAAATAAGCTTAAGGGGGTCAACCATGAGTGCAAAGGTAACGAATCAATATGGAAGTATAGAAATAGATAATCAAGTAATAGCTCAAGTCGTATATAGAGCTGCAATGGAAAGTTATGGATTAGTAGGTTTAGCATATAAGTCTAAAGGAATCGTAGAGCTATTAAAAGGCGAAAATGCAACTAAAGGTGTTAGAGTCGAGGAAGTAGAAGAAGATGCCATAGCAGTAGAACTTTATGTTATAATACAATATGGTACAAATATATCTACTGTTGCCAATAATATAATAGATAGAGTAAAATATGTAGTTGAAAAAATGACTGGTGTAAGAGTTACTAGAATTGATATTAATGTACAAGGAATAAGAGTTAAGTAATTTCATAGGAGGAAACAAATGATTCAGTATATAGATGGTAAAAGGTTAAGAGAGATGTTTATTTCAGGTGCAAATAATCTCCAAAACAATAAAGATTTAGTTGATAAGTTAAATGTATTCCCTGTACCAGATGGAGATACAGGAACTAATATGTCATTAACAATATCTTATGCCTTAAAAGAATTAGCAAAAGTGGAAAATGATAATATATCAGATATCGGAAAAGCATTATCTAAAGGTTCTTTAATGGGAGCTAGAGGAAACTCAGGAGTTATACTTTCACAAATAATCAGAGGTATAGCTAAATCTATAGAAGGAAAAAGTAAATTATCAACAGATGATTTAGCAAAAGCTTTTAAAAATGGTTCAGACACAGCATATAAAGCTGTAATAAAACCAATTGAAGGAACTATACTTACTGTAGTTAGAGAGAGTGGAGATTTTGCAATAAAATCTGCAAAAAAAGAGAAAGATATAGTAAGGTTTTTAAGTATGCTAGTAAAGGAATCTAATTCTTCATTAGAAAGAACTCCAGACCTTCTAAAAAATCTAAAAGATGCTGGTGTAGTTGACTCTGGTGGAAAAGGTCTTGTACTTATATATGAAGGAATGTTAGCTTCTATAAAAGGCAATAATATAGAAATAAAAAATGCTGACTTAGATACTAATATTTCAGCAAGCACGGATTTTGCAAAAAGTACTACTAGCACGGATGATATAAAATATTGCTACTGTACAGAATTTATACTAGAAAGTTCTAAAATAGAAGATACTAAAATAAGAGATATAATGATGGCTTATGGTGATAGCCTAGCAGTAGTTGGAGATGATGGAGTTATAAAGGTGCATGTACACACTAATGACCCAGGAAATGTACTACAAGAAGCTCTAAAGTACGGTCAATTATTAACTATAAAAATAGAAAATATGAAATTACAACATGAAAATACATTATTAGATGTAGAAGAAAAGAAAGAAGATGATAGTGAACCTTTAGAAGAAGAAAAAGAGTTTGGGTTTATAGCTACTTCTATGGGTGAAGGTTTGGCAAATATATTTAAAGATTTTGGAGTTGACCATATAATAGAAGGTGGTCAAACTATGAATCCAAGTACTGAGGACTTTATGAATGCTATAAAGGATATAAATGCTAAAAATATATTTATTTTCCCAAATAATAGCAATATAATAATGGCTGCTAATCAGGCAAAAGAATTGAGTGAGAAAAATATAATAGTTATACCTACAAAAAATACACCTCAAGGATTTGCTGCATTAGTAACATTTAATGGAGAATTAAGTGAAGAAGAAAATAAAGAAGCTATGATGAACGCTTTAAACTCAGTTAAATCAGGTCAAGTAACTTTTGCTGTTAGGGATACAGTGATGAATGAAATTGATGTTAAAGAAGGTAATATAATTGGAATTGCAGAAGGGAATTTATTATCAGCAGGAGATTATGTGGATGAGGTAACATCAAATCTTATTGAAAAGCTGGTTGATGAAGATACTGCTATAATAACATTATTCTTTGGTGAAGATGTTACAGAATCTCAAGCAAATGAACTACGTACTTCTTTAGAAGAAAAATTTGAAGATGTAGATGTAGAGTTATATTATGGAGGACAACCTCTTTATTATTACTTAATTTCAGTTGAATAATGATTATAAGAACCTGTATGACCAAGTAGCTTTTATAAAATTGGTTGTACAGGATTTTTGTGTAGTAGGTGATATATTTGTTGGATTTATATAAAGATGTTCAATATGTTAAAGGAATAGGACCTAAAAAAGCAGATAAGCTAAGTAAGTTGGGTATATTTACATTAAAAGACCTATTGTATTATTTTCCAAGGCAATTTGAAGATAGAAATAATCTAAAGAAAATAGCACAATTAGAGGATGAAGAGAAAGTTACAATAAAAGCAGTAATATCAAGTATAAATACGTTTAGTCCAAGAGAAGGTATGACTTTAACAAAAATTGATGTAAAGGATGAAACAGGTTCAGCCAAATTAGTATTTTTTAATAAGAGCTATATAAAAAATACATTTCGTCCAGGAGATTCAATATTGGTTTTTGGGAAAGTTAAGAAAAAGTTTAATAATTTAGAACTTACATCATGTGAATTAGAATATCTCACTAATTCACCTAAGAATACATGTAGATTTATGCCTGTGTACCAGCTTACATATGGTGTTACAAATAAAGAAATTATGAGTATAATTAGAACAGTACTTGAAGATAAAGACTTAATTATACAAGAATATATGCCACAGAGAATTATAGAGAAATATAGACTATGTAGTATAGATTTTGCAGTTAGAAATATACATTTACCAAGTAATAAGGAATCATTAAAAATAGCTTTATATAGAATTGTATTTGAAGAATTACTCATACTACAACTAGGGTTGTTTGTATTTAAAAGTGGAAGAAATAAAGAAGATGGAATAAAATTTGAAACAAGTAAGGATTTAAAAAACATAATAAGTGCTTTACCATTTAAACTGACTAAAGCTCAAAATAGAGCACTAGATGAAATTATACAAGATATGAATTCAGATAAAATAATGAATAGGTTGGTTCAAGGTGATGTAGGGAGTGGTAAGACAGTAGTAGCTCTCTTAGCACTTGCAAATTGCGTTTTAAATGGGTATCAAGGTGCTTTGATGGCTCCTACAGAAATATTAGCAGGGCAACATTATGTTTCGCTTACTGAGTCTCTGAAGGATTTTGGAATAAATGTAGGTTTATTAATAGGTAGTCTTACAAAAAAACAAAAAGATACAGTATTAGAACAAATCAAAAATAATGAAATTGATATATTGATAGGTACACATGCACTAATTGAAGATAAGGTCGAATTTAATAATATTGGGTTAGTTATAACGGATGAACAGCATAGATTTGGTGTTATGCAAAGAAGTAAACTTTCATTAAAGGGTGTAAATCCAGATATACTAGTCATGACAGCAACACCAATCCCAAGAACTTTAGCACTTATACTTTATGGCGATTTGGATATTTCTATTATAGATGAACTTCCACCAGGGAGACAGCCAATAGAAACATTTGCTATTGAAAATAGCAAGAGAGATAGAGCATATAACAACCTTGTAAGAAGAGAGGTTGAATCAGGGAGACAGGTATATATTGTATGTCCTTTGGTAGAAGAAAGTGAAGCCATAGAAGCTAAATCAGCCGTTGAACTTGTTGAGGAATTAAAAGATGAATATTTCCATGACTTAAGGCTTGGATTGCTTCATGGAAAAATGAAGTCAAGTGAAAAAGACGAGGTAATGGGACGTTTTAAAAATAAAGAAATAGATATTTTAGTTTCAACAACGGTTATAGAAGTTGGTGTTAATGTGCCAAATGCAACACTAATGATAATAGAAAATGCAGAAAGATTTGGACTTGCACAATTGCATCAGCTTAGAGGACGAGTTGGAAGAGGAAGTCATAAATCATATTGTGTACTAATTTATGATTCTAAAACGGATGTATGTAGACAGAGAATGGCTATAATGGAAGAGACGAACGATGGTTTTAAAATTTCAGAGAAAGATTTAGAAATAAGAGGCCCTGGAGAATTTTTTGGTACAAGACAACATGGTCTTCCAGAACTTAAAGTAGCAAATCTGTTTAAGCATATAAAAATATTGAAGTTAGCACAGCAAGAAGCTAGGTATATATTGGGTGAAGATAATAATCTACAATTGAAAGAAAACATGGCACTCAAAAAAGAAATTATAGATAAATTTAAAGATACATTGAAAGAAATTTCATTAAATTAATTTTAAATTATGTTAAAATATTACTAATGTAATAATGTGCTGAAGGGAGATTGTCATATTGAGAGTAATTTCAGGAAAAGCGAGAGGATTAAAACTAAATACTCCAAAAAATGAAGATGTAAGGCCAACTACAGATAGAGTAAAAGAGTCTCTATTTAATATGATAAATTCATATATAATGGAAAGTGAAGTTCTAGATTTATTTGCTGGGACTGGTTCTTTAGGAATAGAGTGCTTATCTAGGGGTGCCAAGGCATGTACTTTTGTAGATATCAATAAAGAAAGTATAGATATTGTTAAGTCTAATATAAAAAAGGCAAGAGTTGAAAATGAAAGTATAATTTTAAACCTTGATTTTAAAACTGCCATAGATAAACTTAAATTGCAAAATAGTAAATTTGACATAATTTTTATGGACCCTCCGTATTATAAAAATATGTTTATAGAAGCTATTGAGAAAATTGATAATTCCAATCTATTGAACGAAGATGGAATAATAGTTGTAGAACATGATACTAATGATTTATTTCCAGATAAGATATGTAAATTAGAGAAAACTAGAGATAAGAAATATGGAAATACTACATTAACTTTTTATAAGATGGAGGCGTAATATGGAAAATAAACCTAGAAAAGCTATATTTGCAGGAAGCTTTGACCCAATTACTAACGGACATTTAGATATTATTTGCAGGGCTTCAAAGTTATTTGACGAATTACAAATAGGAGTATTAAATAATCCTAATAAAAAGGGTCTATTTAGCTTTGATGAAAGAGTAAAGCTTATAGAAAAAAGTACAAGCCATTTAAATAATATAAAAGTTGTGACTTTTAATGGTTTATTAATAAATTACTGTCAAGAAAATGGGATTGGAGCACTAGTTAGAGGTGTGAGAAGTGGTGCTGATGTTGATTATGAACTTCAAATGGCTCATATGAATAGAGAACTTAATCCAGATATAGAGACTATAATTTTACCAAGCTGTACAAAATATTCATTTATAAGCTCATCTTTAATAAAAGAGGTTTTGCTCTTTGATGCTGATATAAAAAATTTAGTTCCAAAGATTGTTTTGGAAGAATTAAAGAAAAAAACTAGTGGGGGTAATTGATATATGAAGATAGATTTAGAAATGATTGAACTATTTGAGCAGTTAGAGGAGATATTTAGAAGTGCTTCTACAATTCCTTTCTCACATAAGTGCACGGTAGATAAAGACGAAGTTTTAGCAATAATTAATGATATAAGAACTTTGATACCAGAAGAAGTAACGCAAGCAGTATGGATTAATAAAGAAAGAAATAAAATAATAAGTCAAGCTAAACAAGATGCTGCAAATATAGTTGAACAAGCAAAAAAAGAAGCTGAGAGAATACAACAAGAATATCAAGAAAACATAGAAGAATTAAAGAAAAATTCTGAAGATGTAGTAAAGGCATATGTAGAATCCAGTGAACCTGTTGTTCAAGCAGACCAAAGAGCTAAAGATATAGTAGATAGAGCTGAGAGAATAGCTAATGAGATAAGAATTGGGTCAATTGAATATGCAGAAGATGTGCTTTCTAGTGTTGAGTATAATTTAAAAGAAATATTAGAAGAAGTAAAAAGAGATAAGGCTGAGCTTAGACCTAAAAAATAAATTTTAAATGAATAAAGATGGAGCTTCACACAAAAAATCTTAATTAATGTGTGATGGCTCTCTTTTTTTATAGCAATTCATTATTAATGAATCATATTTTTAAGATTAATTATATCCTGTTTTTTGATATTAGCTAATATAGTTTAATTTTTTATTTATTACAATTGGCTTATCTCTTTGTATAAATAATATAGGTCATTTTCATGTTTTTAAATACTTTTAGAACTATATTCTTTCAGATTAGAGTTAAACTGTGCAAAATTACAAAATAATATTAAATCATGTGCAATTATTTGGTATGGTACTACATATAGAAAATGTAGATAATAAAATTAAGGAGGTAGTATGAAGGAAAGGACTAAAAAAATATTAGATTTTATTATTAAAAATAACAATGTAACATCACAAGAGTTACAAGAAAAGTTTAATGTATCAAAGAGAACCATTTATTACGATATTCTAGCTATAAATGAACAACTAGGAAAAAATGGTAATATAAAAAATGTAAAACACAAATTTATATTTGAAGGTAATTTATGTAATGCAAGAAAAATAATTTCAGCTGAAGAAGATAAGTTTTTAGATAGTGACTATAGAAAAACTTTTATATTAAACAAAATATTACTTGGTGAAAAAGTATCAATAGAAAAGCTAACAAATGAAATGTTGCTTTCAAAAAACACAGTAGTACAGACAATAACTGATATAAAAAAATACCTTCACACAATGGGGCTAAAACTAGAGTATAAGGGAAAATACGAGATTATAGGTGATGAATACGTTATTAGAGAACTATTTTTGATAATTGTTCAAGAAAATGTACTGGAAATTAATTCTATAAGTAAGGAAGTAAGTAGTTTCGATACAAAAGGACATATAAACCTTACAGATTACTCTTTATTGAATCTAACTAAGTTTATAGAATTTCTAAATAAAAGAATAAGAGATGGGAAAACATTATACTCCTATAAATATCTAAATGAAGCTAAAAAAATTAGTTACTTTAATAACTGTAAAGACCTTTTATGTGAAGAGGCTAATGAAAATGAGCAAGCATATGTATGTACTTATGTAAGTTCACTTCCTAGTTTAAATAGTGAAGTTAAGGAAGATGTTGTTGAGGAATATGTAGATAAACTTATAGATAAGTTTGAAGTAAATACAGCAATAAAATTAGAAAGCAAGCATGAGTTTAAGAAAAATATTTTAAGACACCTCCATTCTTCTTACAACAGAATACGATTTAAGTTTCCGATTAGAAACCCAATGTTAGATGAAACTAAGTATAAGCATGAGTCACTTTATAAAATTATAAAATCAATTATAGAAAATGAAGAAGAGTTTCCTGTATTTGAGGGGATACGAGAAGAAGAGATAGGGTTTATAGCAGCGTATTTTGGAGGATATTTGAGAGGGTCTAGGGATAATGGTCTAAGAAGAAATAAAGTATTATTAGTCTGTCCTAATGGTCTTATGGTATCAAAGAGTTTGGAAATACAGCTATACAAATATATACCAACTATAGAAATAGTGGGTATAGTGTCTATTAAGCAACTAAAAGAAGTGAATGTATACTATGATTACATAATTACAACTATAGACATACAAAATGTAAGTAATGTAATCGTTGTAAATCCTCTTTTAACAGCATCAGATATCCAATTACTTATGAACAAACTCATAAGTATAAAAGAAAATGAGAAGTATTTCAATCTTGAACTAATAATGCAAGCTATAAGAAAAAATGGCGTTATCAGTAATGAAGAAGCACTAAAAGCTGATTTATTAAACATAATACATAAGATAGATGAAGGAGAGATGTATCAACCAATGTTAAAGGAATTAATTAATGCAGAGAGGGTCAACATAGTAAAAAGTGTTAAAGATTGGAAAGAAGCAATAAAAATAGCCTCAAAGCCATTGTTAGAAGATAACTCTATAGAAGAGTTATATATAGAAAATATGATAAAGTCAGTTGAAAAATATGGACCATATATTGTTTTAGCCGATAGGTTTGCTCTACCACATGCAAGTTCTAAAGAGGGAGTAAACAAGCTTGCCATGTCTTTACTCATAGTAGAAGATGAAGTTGATTTGTTAGGAAAGCCAGTAAATATATTTATGGTACTAGCTGCTATAGATAACACTACTCACATTAGAGCATTAGCATCGCTATCAGAGATGATGTATGAGGAAGAAAATGTAAAATTAATAATTAATGGTGATAAAAGTTCAATACTAGAACTTATAAATAAGCAAAATTAGGAGGAATGTAAAATGAAGATATTAGCAGTATGTGGATTTGGTGTAGGTTCATCAATGGTATTAAAAATGACGATACAAAAGGTTCTAAAACAGTTAGGTATAGAATGTGAAGTAGAAAATACAGATATAAATTCAGCTAGAGGTGCTGACTGCGATTGTATATTTACAAGTCAAGAATTATTAAATGAATTAAAAGGAACTTGTAGTGTAGAGGTATATCCAGTTAAAAAGTACATGGACTTAGCAGAAGTTACAGAAGTTGTTCAAACTTTTTTAAGGGATAAGAAATAGTATAAGTTTTAAAAAGTAAATTTAAGTTAACCAGCATAAAATAAAAACTTACTAAAATTAAAAGTAGTAAGAAGGAGAGGAGGGATTTAGTGGTAGAAAACTTAAACAGTTAGCCTACCACTAAAAAATATAATGCTTGATTTTATTTCAAATAATATCTTACGTAATCCATCTATGCTAATTGGATTAATAGCAGCATTTGGTCTTATATTACAGAAAAAGAAAGTATCCGATGTTATAAAGGGGTCGTTACTTGCAGCTTTCGGAATTATAATTATGGAGACTGGAACAGGTATGTTAGTTAGTTCAATAGCACCAATTAATGGAGCTTTCCAGAGCATAAGTGGTGGTGCAGTAACAAAAGGCTTAAGTGATGTTACTTTTACTGCAAGTTATGGTGGAATTATAGGGTTGGCAATGTTTGCAGGTTTAGCTATTCACTTAATAATAGCAAGATTTACTCCTATTAAGACAATCTTCTTAACAGGTCATATGCTTTACTGGTTCCCATTTATATTTGTAGCGTCAGGAGTTGAAGCTGGATTAGATGGTGGAGTATTAATAGCTTTTGCAGCAGTATTATCAGCACTCTATTGGTCAATAATGCCATGGTTATTAAGAAAATATGTATTTGATGTTATAGGAGATGATTCTTTTACACTAGGTCATCCATCTGGCTGTTTAGCACTTATATCAGGATTTGTTGCTAAACTAGTAGGAAATAAAGAAAAATCTACAGAAGATATAAACATACCTCAAAGTTTATCATTTTTTAGAGAAATATCTATAAGTGGTGGAATGGCAGTGTTTTTAATGTTTATAGTTGTTGGGATAGTAATACCAGATGCATTTAAAGATAGTAATGAGTTTATTGGAACGTATGCAATAAAGCAAGGTCTTTCTTTTGGAGCAGGTCTTATAATAATGCTTCATGGGGTAAGAATGTTGATAAATCAAATAATGCCAGCATTCCAAGGTATATCAGAAAAAGTTGTACCAAATGCACTACCTGCTTTTGACTGTCCAATATTATTTAACTATAAGCCAAATGCTGTATTAATAGGATTCTTAGTTGCTATGTTAACATCTACAGCTATGATTTTAATATGTAACTATTTTAATGTATTTGATTTGTTACTTATACCACTTGTTATAACTTCATTCTTTGAGTGTGGAGCAGCAGCAGTAATAGGAGAATCACAAGGTGGTATACGTGGTGCTATAATAGGTACAGCTGTAGCTGCAATATTTATGGTAGTTTTAGTAGGAATATCTGCTGTAATTTACTCAGGAACTATTCAAAACTGGATACTAATATTTGGTGGTAACGACCTTTCACTATTTGGTATAATCAGTAAGCTTATAGGTTCATTATTTGGAGGAATATTATAGATATGGAATTTAAATACATAAATGAGATAAAAAGATTAATTGATATAATAGAAAATGAAGAAAAAGCCAATATGGAAAAAGCAGTACAAATCCTTGTTGAAGCAATAGAAAACAAAAAGGCGATATTTTCATTTGGAGCTTCACACGCAGGAATACTAACAGAAGAATTATTCTATAGAGCAGGTGGCTGTGTTCTTATAAATCCAGTATTTGCAAAGTCTCTAATGTTAGATACAGCACCTATAACTCATACTAGCACGATGGAAAGACTAGAAGGATATGGTACAGCTTTAGCTGATAAGACTCCAATCAAAGAAGGAGATGTAGTTATAGTTCATTCAGTATCTGGCAGAAATCCAGTAAGTATAGAATTTGCTATGGAAGCTAAAGCAAATAAGGCAATAGTAATATGTATAACTAATTTAAGTTACTCAAAAAATGTATCCTCAAGACATTCTTCAGGAAAAAATCTTTATGAAGTATGCGATTTAGTAATAGATAATCATGGTAAAAAGGGAGATGCATGTGTAGAAATAGATGGATTAGATCAAAGAGTTAGTCCAACCTCTACCGTAATAGCTACTACCGTGATGAATTCTATTATAGCTCAAGTTACTCAGGAATTAGTTAATAGAGGGTTAAAGAATCCACCAATTTTCTATAGTGCCAATATGGATGGTGGAGATGAATTAAATAAGAAGATTTTTGATGAGTATAAAGGTGTAATTCACTATGAATACTAAGGTAAAGAAAGTATTTTAATGAACTTTAAAGTATATTAATTATAAATAAGTAGTATCGCTTAAGAGCTGTAGGTAAAAATCTACAGCTCTTATTATTGTGTATTAAAAAGATAATTAATTAATTTTGAAATGGGTGAAAATTAGTTGAGAAATATCAATTAGAAATATTAGAAACGTTGTTATAGAAAAAACTATAATAAAAAAAAGCATATAGAAAAAACTGATTAGACAATAAATACATGCTTTGATAATATTTAAAATGGAATAAAAATATGTAGAATTATAATGAAAAAAGAAAATAATTAAGATGGAGGGAATAAAAGTGGGTATGTTTAAAAAATTGTGTTCACTAGCTATGGTGGCAATTATGACTACAACGCTTATAACAGGGTGTTCAAGTGGTAATGGAAAAGATTCAAAAAAGGATGGCAAAGAAAATTTAGTTCTTTGGATGCCTCCAGTAGAAGATAATATGAAGGAAGTTTGGGACCCTATTTTAGATAAATTTGAGGAAAAAAATAACTGTGAAGTTGATTTGCAGATAATTCCTTGGGATAATTATTCTGAAAAATTTGCAACAGCTATAAGTGCTGGCGAAGGTCCAGATGTAGGATATATGTATGCAGAAATGTATCCACAGTTTATACAAAGTGGGGCAGTAGAAGATTTGACTAACTATGTAACTAAAGAAGATAAAGAACAGTCTATTTATATAAAAACATCTGAAATGATGGGTGGAATGTATGGAATGCCATTCCAAGCAGCAAATCCAGGTGTATTATACTATAATAAGGATATTTTAGAAAAACTAGGAGAAAAACCTCCTAAAACATGGGAAGACTTTAAAAGAATTTGTAAAAAAGCAACACAAGATACTGATGGTGATGGAAAGATAGACCAATGGGGATTAGCTCAAGGTTGGGGAGCTAAAACTTTTGGTAACTTAAACTGGAACTGGTATCCTTATTTATGGCAAGCCGGTGGAGATATATTTAATGATGATTTAAAATCAGTTAAGTTTAATGATAAGAGTGGTTTAGAAGCAGCTAATTTCTTAAAAGAATTACAAGCATATGTGCCTGAAGATTCTTTGTCTAAAGACAGTAATGAAATGATAGAAAGTGTATTTGGACCAGGAAAAGCAGTATTTACAGTAATGTTATCTTCTGCTGCAACAAGTGTATTTGATAAATCATTCCCAGATTTAAATTGGGGATTTGTAACTGGACTAGAGGATAAGAAAGCGGCAACTTTTGGAGCAGTAGACCATTTATCTTTAATGTCATCAGCAAAAAATAAAGAACTTGCATATAAGTTAATACAACATATGTTAAGTGTTGAATCAATGACAGAGTTTCATAAGGCAATACCAAGAGCACCAATAACGAAAGGTGAACCATATCAAGGTGATGAAAGATTCAAAGAAATGGTGGAAAATGACAAAGATGTATATAGACCATTGGTAGTAGGTCCTCATGGAGTTGAAATATATGAATATTTATGGAAAGAACTTCAAACTATGATTTCAGGGGAGAAAACTCCAAAACAAGCGTTAGATGATGCTGCAAAATATTCAAATGATTTATTGGCACAATAAAAGTTTAAAACTGTAATATATAGTAAAGTACTTTACAGATTAAAATTAGCATTGTATTTATAAATACAATGCTAATATTTATATTGGAGAGGATAAAATGGAAAACTTAGTTAGAGAGTTTGAAGAGAATTCAAAGAGGAAAAAAATAAAACTAAATATTAAACCATATATGTATATATTGCCATTAGGAATAATTTTAGTGGCTTTCTATGTGCTACCAATAATAATGTCAATATACTTTAGTTTTACAAAGTATAATATTATTAGTCCAGCTACATTTATAGGTTTAGAAAATTATAAAAAATTATTTACAGATGAAACGCTAAAAGTATCTATTATAAATACTATTAAATTTGCTGTGGTAGTAGTACCTTGCCAAACTATTTTATCATTGATTTTGGCAGTTTGGATTACAGGAAAGGGAAATAGTAAAATAGCCTCATTTGCTAAAGGTGCTATATTTATACCAGTATTATCATCTATGGTTTTGATAGGTATGGTATGGAGAGCTTTATTGAATGGAGAAGGTTCCATTATATATCAGGTATTAGGTGCTTTTGGAATAGAGTCATCTAAGCTTTTAGGAGATAGTAAGACAGCATTACCTACACTTATGTTCATATCTATGTGGAAAAATATAGGATATTTTATGGTAATTTATATTTCAGCTATAATGAATTTACCAAAACACTGCTATGAAGTGGCTAAGGTTGATGGAGCTACAAAATTTCAAGAATTTATGAAAATAACTGTGCCTTTATTGAAACCAACTACAATAATGGTTGTATTCTTAGGGTCAATATGGTCATTACAAGTGTTTGACTTAGTTTATACTGTGACAGGTGGAGGTCCAGGTATATCTACTATGAGTATAGTTATGCACGCATTTAACTTAAACTTTAAAAACTTTAATTCTGGATATGCAATGACTGTAGCAAACGTATTATTTTTGTTAATAGCAGTAGTTTCGATTTTGCAAAACAAACTTGTAAAACGAGACAGTTCAGATTTTTAGAAAGGTAGGTATAATATGAAAACAGCAAAGAAGTTATTGAGTGATGGGTTACTTTTATTTATAGCATGTGCAAGTCTGGTACCTTTTATATACATGTTGATAATATCATTAAAGATAACATACAATTCGTACAGTTTGGATATATCTTTTTCAACAGTAACCCTTCAAAACTATATAGATATATTTACAAAAAAAGGTTTTGCACAATATTTTTTAAATACAGCAATAGTATCTTTTTCAGGTGTGTTGTTAAATTTAGTATTTAGCACATTAGCAGGGTATTCTTTTGCTAAGATGGATTTTAAAGGTAGTGATAAACTATTCTTGTTTATGATAATGACTTTGATTATACCATCTCAAGTTACAATGATACCACTATATATAATAATGAAACATTTAGGATGGATAAATAGTTATCTTGCACTTATTATGCCAATACCAACAGCATTTGGTGTATTTATAATGAGACAAGCTATTTTAGGAGTGCCAAAAGAGCTATTAGAATCAGCAAAAATAGATGGTTGTTCAGACTTTAGAATTTTAATACAAATAGTATTACCTCTAATTAAGCCAGCATTAATTACACTGGCAATATTTACTTTTATGGGAGCATGGAATGAATTTATGTGGCCTCTTATAGCGACAACTAAAGATGCAATGAGGACATTAACTGTTGGATTATCTACTCTTAAGACATTCCAGATAACAAACTATGGACAAATGATGGCAGGCGCCACAATAACATTTTTACCTCCATTTATTTTCTATTTGATTTTACAGAGCAAATTTGTTGAAGGTGTGTCTTTATCTGGCATAAAAGGTTAAATAGTCTAATTTAGTAATATAAAATAAAATTGTATAAATATGGAGGAATTTAAAATATGGAAATTTCATATGTATTGAAAGATTGTACATTTAAACACAATAAATATTCAGTTATAGAATCTGAAACTTGGGAGCATAAGGATTTAAATATTGTAGTAGCTAAAGGCGAAAAATTTGCTTTTCAAATTATGTTAAAAGCAACTGAAGAATTTAATTGTACAATTGATAGAAGCAGCACTATATCATGGAAAGGTCTGGAAAATAGAGTAAGATTGGCATTAAATGTACCTAATAGTTTAGAAAATAATTTTAGTATAAATATATTAGGTTATGTCCAAGATGATACAAAAGCATTTGTAAATGATGCTATTTTAAGGGATAAAGATGTGTTAGTAGAGCAACACTTACCTCAAACATTTTGGATTGAAGGACAAGTACCTGAAGATTTTGCAGAGAATAACTTTAATATAGGTATTGATATATTTAAGAGCTTTGGATATGAAGATGAAGAAAAAGTTTGTACAATAGATGTTCCTATAGAAGTAAAAAATGTTGTATTAAAACCTTTAGATGAAAGTAAATTCTTTTTAGATTTATGGCAACATCCAAGTTGTCTAGCTAGAATGTATAAAGTTGAGTTATGGTCTGATATACATTTTGAAATAATCGATAACTATTTAAAAGAATTAGCATCTTTAGGAGAAAAAGTTGCAACAGTTATAGTTTCAGATTATCCATGGGCAGGACAAAGTTGTTATAAAGTTTATAAAAATCCATCAAACTTATATGAATACAATATGGTAAGTGTCTCAAAAGGTTTAGATGGAAAAATTAAATGTAATTTTAAAAGTATGGACAAGTATATAAGCATAGCTGATAAATACAAAATGGCTCAGGAAATAGATTTATTTGGTCTATTAGGTAATTGGTGTGCTGGTGAGTTTGGAAACCCTATAGAAGGCTATAAGGACCCTATAAGAGTAAGGTATTTTGATGAAAGTGATAAAGTATTTAAATTTATAAATAATATAAATGATTTAAAAGAATATATAGGATTAGTGTTAAATCATTTAATAGAGTGTGGATTATGGGGCAGAGTAAGGATTATAGCTGACGAACCAAATAATCCAGAAGTAGTCAAAGAGTGTATAGAATTTATAAATTCTACTGTAGGTACTCATCAAGTTAAATATAAATCAGCAACTCACGACCAAAACTTTTTAGATAGAGCTAAAGATGAAGTTGATGATATGTCAATAAATTTAAAACTTACTATTCAAAATTACGAAGATATAGAAAATCTAAAGAAAAAAATCAATGATAAGGGTGGAATATTGACTTGGTTTGTGTGCTGTTTTCCAGAAAAACCAAACAGTTTTATAAGTTCTCCTTTTGTGGAAAATAGAATAATAGGATGGTATACTTATTACTTTGGCCTTGATGGATTTTTAAGATGGGATTATAATTTATGGACGGAAGACCCTTGGAAAGATGCAAGTTACAAATTCCCTATTTGGAAAGCTGGAGATATGTTCTTTGTTTATCCTGGAAAAGATTTAAAGCCAGTTAGAAGTGTTAGAATGGAAAATTTAAGGTTTGGGATACAAGATTTTGAGTTATTTACAATTTTAGAAAAAGAAAAGGGAAGAGAGTATATAGAAGTTGAACTTATGCAAGAATTATTAAATAAAAAAGAAAATGCTGAAATTAAAGGTTTTGGAAACATAGAACTAGGCTATTCGCTTGATAATTGTGGATATGATAAAGTTAAAAAACATGTATTAGAGTTATTAGATAGATTATAAAAATATAAGAGAGTGTCTCAAAATGAACTTTTTAGTTCATGAGGCACTTTTTTTGTATGAAATCAAATATATTTTCATCATTTCAATACTGAAAAAAGGCTTATCTCTATTTTGAGAAAGTTATTTTATTTTTTAGTTGTATTCAATATTTATAAAACTATAATCACGATAAAGTTTGTAAATGACAATAATTATATATAACATGATATAATTTAATTTGTTATAATAGGGATTGAATAATATTATATGGAAGATAACATTGTTGGGAGGAGAGTAATATAAAAAGAATAGGTGTTATTATAATGTTTTTTTTAAGCATAGCTTTTATTGGATTTTATTTTGTAATAAGGGGAAACAGTGATACAGTTACGATGCAACGAGGGATAAACATAGGTAATGCACTAGAATCACCTAAAGATTTTCCTTGGGATGTAAAAATGTCAAATAAGTTTTTTGATGACATAAAAGATGCAGGCTTTGACACAGTACGTATACCAGTAAGGTTTTCTGACTATACATCAGATTCCAATGATTTTAAAATAGATGAAGAATTTTTTAAAAAAATTGATGGATACACAAATTATGCATTGGAGAAAGACTTAATAGTTATCTTAGACTTACATCATTTTGAAGAAATTATGAAAGAACCAGGAGTTCATAAAGAGAAGTTTTTAAAAATATGGCAGCAAATAGCTAACAGGTACCAAAAATATGATAAAAAATTGGTATTTGAGCTGTTAAATGAACCTAAAGAAAATTTATCTTCACAGTTATTAAATGAATACATTGAAGAAGCAATAAACATAATTAGAAAAACTAACCCTAAAAGAACACTTATAGTAGGACCATACAATTTCTATCAAATCGATTATTTAAATGAATTAAATATTCCTAAAGATTCTAATATAGTAATTTCTTTTCACTATTATGAACCAAATGATTTTGCGTTTCAAGGGAATGTCTATCATAAGGGATTTGAGCATTTGAGTAATATTACTTGGGAAGGAACAAATGAACAAATGGAGTATCTAAAAAAAAGGTTTGATACTGTGGAAAATTGGGCAAATAAAAATAAAGTGAAAGTATTCTTAGGTGAATTTGGAATAACAAAAGAGGCGCCAGGAGCTTCAAGAAAAGCTTGGATAAAAGCTGTAAGAGAAGAAGCTGAAAAACGAAACTTTTCATGGGCTTATTGGGAACTTGCTTCTGGATTTGGAATATACAATCAGATTGAAGGGACTTGGGATAAGGATATATTAAATGCATTAATAGAATAGAGGTGATTTTATGAAGAAAAATTCAAAAAAGATACTTATAATTTTAACTATTATTACTAATATCATATATATATTATGGAGAATCTTTTATACAGTACCTAAAGAAGAAGGTATATTTGCCTTAGTATGCGCTGTAATACTGCTTTTTGTAGAGATAATAGGAATGATGGAAATGTTTGTACATTATTATGGTATGTCAAATATTGAATATCCTGAAAAACCAATTATAAGTGAAGAACTTTATCCACATGTAGATGTATTCATTGCAACATATAATGAATCTGTTGATTTGGTAAGAAAAACCATAAATGGATGTATTCATATGCAATATCCAGATAAGAAAAAGGTACATATATACGTATGTGATGATGGAAATCGTGAAGAAATGCGTATTCTAGCAGAAAAAATGGGTGTAAATTATATAACTAGAACAGAAAGAGAAGGAGCTAAAGCTGGTAATTTAAATAATGCAATGCAACATACAAACTCTCCTTTGATTGCTACATTTGATGCAGATATGATACCAATGCATGATTTCTTGATTGCCACAGTACCATACTTTTTGAAAAATGAGCAAGCTAAAAAAGATGGGGAAAAAGAGGAGTATGAAAAGGTTGGTTTTGTGCAAACTCCCCAAAGTTTTTATAATCCAGATTTATTCCAATTTAATTTGCACTCTGAAGGAAGAATTCCAAACGAGCAGGATTATTTTTATAGAGATATTCAATTGGCTAGAAACAGGACGAATTCTGTAATTTATGGTGGTAGTAATACAGTTATTTCAAGAGAAGCTCTAAAAGAAGTTGATGGATTTTATACTTATTCTATTACAGAAGATTTTGCAACAGGTATCTTAATTCAAAGTAAAGGATATAGATGCTATGCCATTCCAGAAGTACATGCATCAGGTTTATCTCCTACTGATTTAAAAAGTCTTATTAAGCAACGTGAAAGATGGGCCCGTGGATGTATACAAACTGGTAGACGTCTAAATATTTTGTTTAGGAGAGGTTTAGGATTTTGGCAGAAAATAAGTTATATTTCTTCAATTACTTATTGGTATGCAAGTATAAAACGCTTTGTATATATAATGGCACCTATTTTATTTTCTGTGTTTAATGTAATTGTAGTAAAATGTACATTGCTTCAAGTATTGATATTTTGGCTACCAATGTATATTTTAAGTAGCTTATCTCTTAAAATATTTTCTCAAAATATAAGAAATACTAGATGGACCAATATATATGAAACTATAATGTTTCAGTCTTTGATGCCAGCAGTAATACTTGAAACATTTGCAATATCTAAAAATAAATTTTCAGTAACAAATAAGAATAAATTAGAAGAAAATAAAGTGTATAAATTTTTACAGGGAATACCTTATTTTATTTATATAGTCTTATCTATAATAGGAATTTTAAAAATGTTTATAGCAATATTTAAAATGAGTTCAATGACATATTCAGTTGTGTTATTTTGGTTAATTGGAAACCTTTTTAATCTTGTTATGGCTACATTATTTATATCAGGAAGACAACAATTAAGAAAGTCTGAGCGTTATATTGCTGAAATTGATTTTAAGCTAAAACAAAACTCTTATGTTATTTCTTCAAAAACAATTGACATATCAGAAAATGGATTTGCGTTTTTGTTAGAAAATCCAGAATATATTTTTCCAGAAGAAGAGTTTGAGGTAGAGTTTAGAGAAAAATCGGGAAATGAAATGTATATAGCTAGTATGAAGGCAAAGATTGTTAATGTTGTGGAAGTGAATTCAAAATGGAAGTATGCAGCTTATATTACACATATTGAAGATAGTGAAATAGATAGCTGGATGTGTATTGTTCATGATAGAATACCTACTTTACCAATGACAATATCTAATCAACTAGGTTTTTTTGATGATTTACAAATTAATGTGAAAAAACGTATTGAAAAAACTAGAACATTATCGCGAAGAAGTCCAAGAATCAATATGAATTTTCATATGGATATAAAAAATATAGGTAAATTAAGAATAGTAAATTTTAATTATCGATATGTACTATTAAATTTTGAGAATAAAAATATTCATCCTAAGGAAATTGAGTTGGAAATTAATGAAAATATTGTGTTAGAATGTGATTTATGTGAGGGGAAAATTGATGAAAGAGGTATTTTATATAAAGTGAATAATATTAATGGCATAATGCAAAATTTCTTTTTAAGAGATGAAATGATGTATTGGATATTACAGAATAAGACAATTATTGTTTCAAAACCTAGTGAAAAGAAAGAAAAAAGTACAGATGAGTTTGAGCCAATGGAATATATTTAGGAGAGATGAAATGAAGACTTTACAAGTGTTTTTTTGTTCTGTAAAATATCTTATTTTTGTGTTTATTTTTTTAATAAATGCTACTTTTATAAGTTCAGCAACAAGTGACAAAACCTTAGATTTATCTTTTAAAAAGATAGAGAATAACCTAAGTTCTAAAATTGCACACGAAGATACAAGTATAAAAATAGAAACAGATAGTTCTAAAAGTGATAAGGAACGTTACTTATATATTTACCAAAATGTGAAAGAAAATTGGAGTATGTACCATAATTTTTATATTGAGATTCAAAATAAAAATAAAAGCTCTCAGAGAGTAAATTTAAGTATACAAAGTAAGAATATGCTTGAATTTAGGTTAAAAGAAGGCAGTGAAATATTTTTTGAAGATAAAAATATAATATATTCAGATAAAATAAAAGATGGATGTATAGAAGTACCAGGTAAATTTGAGGGCAAAATTTATGTGAATTTTAATAATCTTATAAATGAGAAAAGTAATGTGGTGCTGGACTCGAATATGCTTTCAAATATTGTTAGTTGGGGAATTACGTTTATTCCGTCTGATGAAGAACATAATGTTGTTACTATAAAAAAGATGTCTTTATTGGCTGGGGATAAATTAGAATCTTTGCATAATATTAAAATAACTGGCGATGAAGAAGTACAAATACCAGTATTGGGTCAAAGTATAAGTCAATATGATGTATTAGGTCTTGAAAGTAATTCCAAAATTAAGTATTCTCTTATGGGAAAACAAGATAATGTAAGTATATCTCAAAAAGGTAAATTAACATTAAGTAATAAAGCCAAACCTGGGCAAATCATTCTACAAGTTAATGTTGATGATAAGTTCAAAATTGGAAAGAAAATAACATTGACTGAATCTTGGAGTATTAATAAAAAAGATAAGGATGGTGTTCCATATACATTAGTATCTCCTGAGCAATCACCAACAGTACAAGATATGAAAAAAATAAATTTTATGAATAATATCATAACATTTATTCGAATTTTATTTATATCTCTAGTAATAATATGCTTTGGAATATATTTGTATTGGAAAAAATACTCAAAAACTAAGTAAAGAGAGGAGGTTAGATTGTGTTATTTTCAAGCTTAATTTTTTTATTTTATTTTTTACCAATAACTTTGGTATTGTATTATATATTTAGGTTTAATCGAACGATACAGAATATGATATTGCTAGCTGTTAGCTTATTTTTTTATGCTTGGGGAGAACCAAAATTTGTTGTTATTATGATAGCTTCCATAATAATGAACTATATATTTGGTTTACTAGTAGATAGATATAGGGAAAGTAAAATAAAAGTAAAAATTTTTTTAGTTTTGATGTGTGCATATAATATAGGCATTTTATTTATATTTAAATATCTAGCTTTTGCACTAAGAAATATTAGCGAACTTATTAGCACTGAATTGACTATACCTAGTATTGTTTTACCTATAGGAATTTCATTTTTTACATTTCAAGGAATGTCTTACGTTATAGATGTATATCGTAGACACGGAGAAGTTCAAAAAAATCCTTTTTATGTGGGACTATATATAGCATTTTTCCCACAATTAATAGCAGGTCCTATAGTTAGATATGAAAGTGTGGCAGAACAAATTCTCAATAGAAAAGAAAATTGGAATAAATTTTCCGTTGGGACTTGTAGGTTTATAACAGGTTTAGGCAAAAAAGTATTAATTTCAAATAATATGGCTATAGTAGCAGACTACATTTATACTATGAATAGTCAAGGAGAAATAGCTGCATCACTTGCATGGCTTGGTTCGATAGCTTATACTCTGCAAATATTCTTTGATTTTTCTGCTTATTCAGATATGGCTATAGGCTTAGGTCTTATGTTTGGTTTTAAATTTGAAGAGAACTTTAATTATCCATATATATCAAAGTCAATTACTGAATTTTGGAGAAGATGGCATATTTCTTTGGGAATGTGGTTTAAGAGTTATATATACTTTCCGCTTGGAGGTTCTAGAGTAGCAAATAAAGATATTATGATTAGAAATATGTTTATAGTGTGGTTATTTACTGGAATATGGCATGGAGCAGAGTGGACATTTGTAATTTGGGGAATTTTAAACTTTGTTTTCTTGATTATAGAGCGATTTATAATGTTTGAAAAGATTGAAAATCACAATTTTATAAAACATATTTATACTTTATTAGTAGTTAATTTTGGGTGGGTATTGTTTAGGTCACCTAATTTAAAAGAAGCATATAATTATTTCAAAGCTATGTTTGGAGGCAATGGAGTTATATGGAGTGATTATACATATATGTTTTTAAAAGAATACTGGATTTTCTTTATATTTGCGTTTATTTTTAGTGTACCTATTGCGAAGAAAATCAATAAGTTTGTAGTTGAACAAGCTAAATGTAGTATGATATTTAATGTATTTTATCCAATCTCAGCTATTTTATTGTTCTTTATTTCTGTGACATATTTAGTAACTGGAAGCTATAATCCATTTATTTATTTTAATTTTTAGTTGGGGAGGAAAAGTATGAATAGATTTTTTAAAGTAAGATTAATAACTGCAATTATGTTCTTAATTGTTTTATTCACTTTCTCTATCTTTAATATTTGTTATTCTGGAAAAGATATGATGCAGGAAATAAAAAATTCAGTTGCTGAAAAAAGTAGTTTAAAAGATACAATATCATCTATTGATAATACAGTAAATGATAAAGTAATATATAAAAATACATTTATTGAAACTTATGGATATTTACAAAAGTTGATGGGCAAAAATGAGTTTTCAAAATTTAGTGTTGTAAAAGATACTTCTGGAAAGATGCATTATACGTATTTTGCCAAAGCTCCAAATCCAGTTGGTGTGATAGCAGATAGGGTAAGAAAATTTTCTAAGGAAATGGAAAAACAAAATACTAAATTGGTTTACTTAATGACTCCAGATAAGTATATAAAAGGAGTGACAAAATTTCCAAAAGGGATACCTTATTCTTATAGTAATGAGACAGCAGATAATTTTCTAAATCAACTAAAAAAGTACAATGTTGACTATATTGATTTTAGGGAAAATATTTTAAAAAGTGGTATTCCAAAAGATGATTTGTTTTTTAAAACAGACCATCACTGGAGAGTAGAAACTTCTTTTTGGGCATTTGGAGAACTAGTTGAGCAACTTAATAAGAAATACAGTATAAATTTAGATGAGAATTACTACTATAGAGATAAGAAAAATTATAATTCAATTGTATATCCTAAGTCATTTCTTGGTTCTATGGGAAGAAAGACTGGTATTTTATATGGTGGTATAGATGACTTTACATTAATTTATCCTAAGTTTAAGACTAATTATACTTATTATACAGATTCTAAATCTCAAAAATTTGAGTTAAAAGGAAGATTTGAAGAGAGCTTGATATTATCATATCCTTTTAATGCAGACCTTAATTTAATGGATGGACAATCGGATAAGTATTTTACATACTTATTGGGGAATAGACCATTAGTTAAAATAAAAAATATAGAAAATCCAGAAGGATTAAAAGTTCTATTTGTTAAAGACTCTTTAATTGTACCAACAGCAGCATTCTTTTCCTCTGTTTGTTCAACTATAGATATGATAGACCCTAGATATTATGACGGAGACATACTAGAATATGCAAAGTCTCAGGATTATGACTTTGTTTTTATATCTGTCTATCCTCAAAATCTTACAAAAGAATTTTTCCCGTTTTGTGAGTAAATTTATAAAGCAATTTTCTGATAAAATAAAAAATAAATGGCTAACTGTTTAAAAGTTAGCCATTTATTTTGATAATTATTTTAAGAAATATTTTTCTTACTAAATACTTCTTTATCTACTTTTCCAAGTGATTTTCCTACAGTAATTGATGATACCATAGCACCATTAACATTTATCATTGTGCGTCCCATATCTAGTATAGGGTCTATTGCAAGTATACCACCAACTAATGGAAAATAAGAACCAAGACCAACTCCAGAGATAACAACGGAAACGGCCATTGTAGCAGTTCCTGGAAGTCCTGCTATTCCAAATGAACTAATTGTTATAACAATTAACAACATAACATAAAAACTCATATCCATGTTTACTCCAGCCATATTAGCAAGAGTTACAGCCATTAAAGCAGGATATATACCTGCACAACCATTCATACCCATATTTGCACCCAAACTTGCTGTAAAGCTTGATACACCCTCATCAACTCCATGATTTTGTACTAGGCTTTCTATCGTTACAGGTAATGTTCCTAAACTAGAACGTGAAGTAAATGCCAAAAGTAAAGCTTCAGTTGAATTTTTTATATAAGTAATGGGATTTAGACCATTTAAAGTTATAAAAATTAAATGTATAATAAATAATATTGCAACTGATATATAAAGAGCTAATATAAAATATAAAACAGAGACTATTGAGCTAATACCTTGGGAAGTTATTGTATTTGCAAGCAGAGCAACTACAGCATAAGGCATAAATTTGATAACAGTCATAGATACACTTACAATTATCTTGTAAGATGCTTCTATAAAATCTATAAATGGCTTTATTGTGTCAAAATGTTTTTTACTTAGTCTTTTTATTGAGGTAGCTATAAATGTAGCAAATATTATTGTAGCCACAATATTTCCATTTGCCATAGCCATTACAGGATTAGATGGCAGTAATCCTCTTAAAGTATCTACAAGAGAATTTATTTCTTTAAGTTCCTGATTTCCACCTAAAGCAGGTAGATTAACTCCTACACCTAACTTCATTATATTTGCAACGACAATTCCAACAATTGCAGCTATAGCAGTAGTAGCAAGAAGCATCCCTAAAGACTTAAAAGTCAGAGTTCCAAGATTGTTATCTTTCATATTTATAATTACTTTTATAATGGATAAGAAAACTAAAGGTACTACTAACATTTTTAATAAGTCCATAAATCCAGAACCAAATAGGCTATACCATTTACTTACTTCTTGTAGCCAAGTGACTTGAGTGGTATCATTAGGAAAACCAGCAGAAGCTTGGATTATAATTCCCAATATGAGTCCTAGTATTGTAGCATATATTGTTCTCAATGAAAATTTGATTTTTTTCTTTTCAAATTGTCTAACAATAAAAAATGTACTTAGAAGTAAGGCTATGAAGAAAATCGTTTTAAAATCTGTAATCATAAGAAATTGTGATAAAAATGAACTTTCCAATATTTTTTCTCCTTTATTTAAAAATAAATTTTTCTAAGTTTAAATGATATCAATATATTAAAAAAATGTCAATATTATATCACAATTTACTTAAATAGAGTAAGAAGATTTAAATTTTAAAAATGTGATTAAATACGTAGAAATAGGGTATAATATATGTTTAAAGAATTTGAACTAGGGTAAGAAAGGATAAAATGGCTTTTATAAGATTTGATTTCAAATAAAAAAATGTTAAATAAATAACGTAAAATTATTATAAAAAATGTTTACATAGAATATATATCAAATGAAAAGCTTAAAATAAGTAAAGAAATTAATTAGACATCGAAGGAGAGATAAAATGAGAGTAGTAATAATCGGTGGTGTTGCAGCTGGTATGAGTGCTGCAGCAAAATTAAAAAGAATAAAACCTGAGTATGAAGTTGTTGTTTATGAAAAAACAGAGATAGTATCTTTTGGTGCTTGTGGATTGCCATACTTTGTTGGTGGATTTTTTGATGATGCTGATGACCTATTAGCAAGAACACCTGAAAAACTTAGAGAAGCTGGGATTGATTTAAATATATTTAGAGAAGTCGTTGAAGTTGACAGTGAATCTAAGAAAATAAAAGTAAAAAACGTAAAAACAGATGAAATATATGAAGACTACTATGATAAATTGATGATAGCCACTGGAGCAAGAAGTATTATGCCTCCTATAAAAAACATAAAATTGAAGAATGTTTCTACATTAAAAAGTTTATATGATGGAGAATATCTAAAAAAACTTTTAAGTAATGAAGAAAATAAAAGAATTACGATAATAGGAGCTGGTTTTATAGGACTAGAAGCAGTTGAGGCATGTAAGAAATTAGGCAAAGATGTAGATGTAATTCAATTGGAAGATAGAATATTACCACAAGTATTTGACAAGGAAATTACAGATGTATTAGAAGAAGAAATAAATAGACATAATGTCAATTTGCACTTGGATGAAATGGTTGTAGAACTGTATGGAGAAGATAAAGTAGAAAAAGTTATAACAAACAAAGGGGAAATAGATACAGATGTAGTAATAATTGCTACTGGTGTGAGACCTAATACAGAGTTTTTGTCAAATACTAATATAAAAATGCTAAAAAATGGAGCTATAGTAGTTGATGAGTATGGAAGAACTTCTGTAGAAGATATATACTCTGCTGGAGATTGTGCAACTATAAAGAACATAGTAAGTAATGAAAATGTATATGTTCCTTTAGCTACTGGAGCTAATAAATTGGGTAGGATAGTAGGAGAGAACCTAGCAGGAAAAGAAGTTTCTTATCAAGGTTCATTATCTTCAAGTTGTATAAAGATTATGGATATGGAAGCAGCATCAACTGGAATTACAGAAAGACAAGCTAAAGATTTAGGTATAAATGTTAAATCTAAATTTATTTCTGACTATAATCAAACTCACTATTATCCAGGTAGAAATAAAATACATGTAAAGCTTGTTTATGATGCAGATACAAAAGTTATTTTAGGTGGACAAGTGGCAGGGTTTAAGGATGCTGTCCAAAGAGCAAATGTATTGGCAGCTGCTATCTTTGGAAAAATGACTACAAATCAACTTGGAATGTTAGATTTGTGTTATGCTCCACCATTTGCAAGAACATGGGATGTTTTAAATGTAGCTGGAAATGTATCTAAATAATAGTATCTAGATTATAGTTAATATAGTTGACAGGTAATTAAAGGAATGAATTTACCGAAAATATTTTTATCAAGGTAAAATTCATTCCTAAATTTTTATTCTAAATTCTTAGAAATAAGGATTACATTAAATTATTCATCAAAATTTAAATGTAAACTTAATCTATCTTCTCCAAGAATGGTATTTTCAAAAACATTAGTAGCATTTTCTAAATACATATTAGGTATATCTAGAGAAGGGCTAAAATGTGTTAGTAAAAGTTGTTTAACATTTCCTAGTTTTGCAAGATTCGCAGCTTCTCTAAAAGTCATATGTTTGTTTTTAACAGCTTTTGATATATCTAAGTCATCACCATACATGGCTTCACATATAAATAAATCACTATTTTTTATGAAGTCTGGTATTGATTCTATAGGTCTTGTATCGGTTGTAAGACTTATCTTAACTCCTTTTCTTGATTTTCCTAAGACCATATCTGGAGTGTATGTTTTGGAATCTAAAACTATACTTTGACCTTCTTGGAGCTTCTTCCATAATATTTTAGGAACTTCATTTTTAGTTGCCTTATCTATATCAAATTTGGGATTTCTTCTAAAATTAAAACTATATCCCAAGCACTCTATGGAGTGTTCTAAATTGATTGTTGAGATTTCTAGATTTTTTAAAAATTCATTATCTAAAGAAAAATTACCTTGAGGATTTTCTATAATTTTTAAAGTATATGGTACATATTCTACTAAATTTCTCATAGAACGAATACAATCGACTATTCCAACTGGGCCAATTATAGTTAAATCACTTGTACGACCGCTATTTCCAATTGTTGATAAAAGTCCTAAAAGTCCAAATATATGGTCACCGTGTAAATGGGTTATACAAATCAAGTCTATATCTTTAAAGCCACATTTTTTTAGCTTCATAGATACCTGAGTACCTTCGCCGCAATCAATTAGTATTTTTCTACCTTTATAGTTTATAAATACGGAGGATAGAAATCTGTTTGGCATAGGTACATTTCCACCACATCCAAGTAAAGTTAAATCTATCATTTTTTCCCCTTTCTAAAATTAACACAAATCTGTTGTTTGTTTTTATTATGATATCCTATTATAATTATTTTAACATTAAATATAACAATAAATGTGTATTTGAGTCAAGAAATATTGTCAAATAGAGTTTTTATATAACAATGTATAAAAATTTTGGGAGCAAAAAGTGAAAATTATCTTTAGGAGCATTTAAAGGAGGAAAATTTAATGAAAGTATTAAAGAAAATTACTGTTTTGTCATTGATTACATTAACTTTAGTTGGTTGTAGTAATGGAGAAAGTAAAAAAGTAGCTGAAGAGTCTAATAAAATTCAAAATTCTAAAAAAGATGAACAGCCTATAATAGTACATAAAGATGCAAATATATTGAAAGATAGGTATGAGCCACCAAAAGGATTTAAAAGAGTTACGTAGAAAAAGGAAGTTTTGAATCATTTCTTAGGAGTACTAAGTTGAAAAATTATGGTGAGAAAGTCAAGTATTATGATGGTAGAACTAAGGAATCAAAAGGCATCTATGATAGTGTATTTGATGTTGATATTGGTAATAGAGATTTGCATCAATGTGCAGATGCAATTATGCTTATGAGAGCAGAATACTTGTATCAGAATAAGAGATATGATGAAATAAGTTTTGATTTTGTTGATGGTTTTAAGGCTAAGTATTCAAAATGGGCGCAAGGGTATAGAATTTCAGTAAAAGATAGTGGTTCAAGTTGGTATAAAGCAGCTGAATATTCAACATCATATGAGAGCTTTAGAAAGTTTATGGATATAGTGTTTGCTTATTCAGGAACTTTATCTCTTGAAAAAGAATTGAAACCTGTAAAAGTTGAAGATATGAAAATAGGAGATGTGTTTATAGTTGGTGGAAGTCCAGGGCATGCAAGTATAATCATGGATATGGCAGAAAATGAAAAAACTGGAGAAAAGGTATTTATGATAGCTCAAAGCTATATGCCTGCACAACAAACTCAACTTCTTATTAATCGTAAAAATACAAACTTAAGTCCTTGGTATAGTTTAGATTTTGAAGGGGATTTGACAATACCTCAATGGACTTTTAAAAGAGAACAATTAAAAAGGTTCTAAAATAATTTTATATAAAATAAAAGAAAAATATAGATGTGAAAAAATGTAATTAGATTAAAACTAATTGGATATGGACAAAATTAAATTGATAGATAAATATTAAAAATCATAGTAATTAGTCTTATATATTTTAATATTAATCTAAAAAGCTTTATGTAAAATATAAGTTTTATACTAAAGCCAAAACTAATTTGAGGAGGCTAATTTATATTGAAAATTAGAAGGTATTTAATTTTGGTAATTATAATTCTAATTACAACAAGTCAGAGTTTTATTTCTTATGGGCTAGAGAGATTTGAAGAAATAACTATTTTTCACACTAATGACATACATGGAAGATATGCTGAAGGCAATGAACATATACAAATAGGTAATCTAGCTACATTGAAAAAAGAAACTCCAAACTCAATTTTAGTAGATGCAGGAGACTGTTTGCATGGACTTCCACTAGTAAATATGGATAAAGGGAAAGATGCAATGGAATTGATTAAATGTGCTGGATATGACTATATTGCTCCTGGAAATCATGACTTTAATTATGGAAAAGACCGATTATTTGAGTTATCCAAAAGTGCTAATTCAGGAGAAAATACTTTAAAATTCTTATCAGCAAATATTTTTGAAAATGGTAAAAAAGTTTTTGATAGTAATGATATAAAAGAAATAGATGGGATAAAAATAGGATTTTTTGGACTTTCAACTCAAGAAACAAAGAGCAAAACTGGATTTAAAAATGTAGAAGGGTTGGAGTTTAGAAATCCTATAGAAAGTGCAACAGAGCAAGTAAGTGAATTAAAAAGAAAAGGTGCAGATGTAATAGTTGCAATATGTCATATTGGTACGAATAGTTTAAGTAAGCCAAATAGTATAGATATAGCAAATGAGGTCCAAGGAATTGATTTAATTATTGATGGACACAGTCATACTAAGTTTGAAAATGGCAAACAGGTGGGTGATACATTGATTGTAAGTACTGGACAATATTTAGAGAATATTGGTGAGGTAAAATTAACCTTGGATACTAATGATATAGAAGATATAAAAATAGAAAATAAATCAGCTAGATTAATCGGAAAAGAAGAAGCATTAAGGTATAAGCTTGATTCTAATATAAGTAAAAAGGTTGATGAAATAAAAAAACAACAAGAAGAAATATTAGATAAAGTTATAGGTGTAACTAAAAATACTTTAGATGGTTCGTATGAAAATGTAAGGACAAAAGAAACTAATTTAGGTAATTTAATAGGTGATATTTTACTGGATAAAACTAAGGCTGATATTTCTTTATTTAATGGAGGAAATATTAGGGATACGATAGAGAAAGGGAATATAACAAGAAGAGATATTGTAGACGTATTCCCTTTTAGCAATACAATAGTTACTAAAGAGCTTACAGGAACACAAATTAAAGATGTATTGGAGCATGGAGTAAAGCTTTATCCAGAGAAAAATTCCGCCTTTTTACAAGTAGGAGGAATTTCATATCACTTTGACCCAAAACAAAAAGAAGGAGAAAAAATAACAGATATTCTAAAAGATGGAGAGCCATTAGATTTGAATAAAAAATATGTAGTTGCAACTAATGATTATATAGCATCAGGTGGGGATGAGTTTCCTTGTTTTTCAAAAGAACCAATACTAAAGGAGTTTGGAAGTCTAGAGAGCATAGTGATTAAATATATAGAGTACAAAAAAGAAATATCGAAAAGTATAGATGGAAGAATTAGTATTAAATCTAAAGATGGGTTAATAAGTAATAATCATAAGGATGATTTTGTATTAAGTGAAAATAAAGTAAATATTAATGATGATGAAGGGAGTATCCCTAATAACGATATAGAAAATTCTGATAGTGATAAAAATAAAAAATTTGATAAAAGAAATCCTAGAGAAAGTTCTACTATAGGAGTGTCCAAAAGGGAAACTAAAGAAAAATCTCCTAAAACAGGAGATTTAGGTTTTTCAAATAGTATGACTATATTTATAGTTTCAAGTACATTAATATACTTATTAAATTTTAATCAAAAAGATTTAAAGAGTAAAAAGTCAAAATAAAAATTAATGAGCAAAAGTTAGTAGATAGTAATTTAATCTAAGACAATAATAAAAAAGCAAAGGAAATTAGTTATATAAATCTTAATTTCCTTTGTTTTTTTTACTTAAGCATGATTATTTTTGAGTAAAATTATATTTTATAAAAAATAATCATATTAAATTGTACTATGAGTATGTTTAATTTTTGTTTAAGTAAATAAAATCATGCAAACAACTTCTTATATATTTACAAATTGATAAATAAAATGGTTTTACTAGTATGATATAATTTAGCTAGTATGTATAATAATGGAGGGTAGAAGGATGAATAATATATTACTTTTAGAAGATGACAAATCTTTAAATAGAGGAATTAGTTTTAAATTAAAAAAAGAAGGATACAATGTTTTTAATGCATTTAGTATAGAAGAAGCAAAAAATATTTTTGCAAAAGAGGAGATAAGCTTAATTATTTCTGATATAGGTCTACCTGATGGTAGTGGTTTTGATTTTTGCGAGGAGATTAGAAAGAAAAGTGATGTCTATATAATAATGTTGACAGCTCTTGATGAAGAAGTGGATATTGTCACAGGGTATGATTTAGGTGCAGATGATTATATTACAAAACCATTTAGCTTGATGGTATTAATATCAAAAGTGAATGCCTTTATGAAAAGGGTAAATACAGTAAAAAATTATACTCTATTGGTTTGTGATGATTTATTTTTTCACTATATAGAAAATAAATTGATTATAAAAACTGATGATAAGGAAGAAGAGATAATTTTAAGTAAAACAGAGACTAAACTATTAAAATATTTGATGGAAAATTCTATGCAGACATTGGCTAAAGAGCAACTGTTAGAATCTTTGTGGGATAATAGTGGCAATTTTGTAGATGATAATACGATTGCAGTAAATATAAGAAGACTTAGACAAAAAGTTGAAAAAAATCCATCTGAACCTAAGTACATAAAAACAGTAAGAGGGGTTGGATATATGTGGGGGGAAAGGAGTATAAAAAAATGTTAAAAAATGTGAGCCTCAAAGATGGCTTAAGTGTGAAAGATGATTATATAATGAGAAGGGTTATTGTATATTCTGTTTTATCTGTATTGATAGTAGCCCTTGTATTTATATTTTTTGAATACGGTAGATTACATAAACTGTATGAACATCAAATAAAAAATACTCAGAATATTGCTGGAATATTGATTGAAAAATATCCAAATGATGAGGTAGATATAGTAAAGTCTATTTATAATTCTGATTATAGTAAGGCATCTATTGGAGAAAAGGCACTTAAACAATTTGGATATGGATTAGAAAATAAAATGTCAAATGATAAAAATTTTGCTCTATACTTAAAATCTTTTTTTAGAGAGTCAATTTTTATTTTTTTTATGATGTTTATAGTTGTTATAGGTATAATATATTATTTTATAAGATGCATAAATAAAAGGTTGAGTAAAATTTATTTTATAGTAGATAAGATGTCGCAAGAAAATTACTTGAAGGAAAGTACTGAGTTAGAAGAATCTGGTTATCTAGTAGAATACAATGAGTATTTTAAAGAAGGCATATTTAGTAAGATAAATAACTGTTTATATGAGTTGAATAGAAGTTTAAAGATAAAATTTATTAAATTAGAAAAAGAAAAAGAAAGTGTAAAATCATTGGTAACAGATATTTCCCATCAATTAAAAACTCCTTTAGCATCCTTGAAATTATACAATACATTACTTATAGAAGAGGAATTAGAAGAAGATGAAGCTAATGAGTTTTTATTAACCAACAAAGCTTCTATAAATAAATTAGAAAATTTAATAAATTCTTTAGTAAACATATCAAGACTAGAAATTAGCATGATAAACATAAAAAAAGAAGATAATGACATAAAAAACACTATTCTAAATGCCGTAAAAAGTGTAACTCCTAAAGCTAAGAATAAAAACATAACATTAAATTTAAATGAACTTAACAGTAGGATTATACCACATGATAAAAAATGGACTGAAGAGAGTATTTTTAATGTACTAGATAATGCTGTAAAATATACACAAATAAATGGAGAAATAAATATATCTGTAAAAGAAACTGCCAATTACTTTAAAGTTATAATAGAGGATAATGGTAGAGGAATTGAAAAAAATGAATTTAATAATATATTTAAGCGTTTTTATAGAGGTGTATCTGAGGAAATTGAATCTATAGAAGGTAGTGGAGTAGGATTGTATCTAAGTAGAAAAATTTTAGAAGAACAAGGTGGAAATATTATAGTTTCTTCAAAAGTAGGGAGAGGAAGTAAGTTTTCTTTGTTTCTTACAACTATGTAATATTAAATGAAAGGAAAATGTAAGCCTCTACATTTATTATATAAGTATAAACAACTCCAGAAATAAAAAGTAATAAAATATGGGGTAATAATAACTTAGAATGAGAGGATAATTTTATGAAAATATTATATACTGAAAATTTATCAAAACATTATGGAAAAGGAGAAAGCTTAGTAAGAGCTTTGGATAATGTTAACCTAGAAATAAATGAAGGTGAATTTGTTGCAATAATAGGAAAATCAGGTTCTGGAAAAAGTACACTTTTACATATGATAGGAGGTCTTGATATATCTACATCTGGAAAGGTGTACATAGATAATAAAAACATATTTACATTAAAAGAAGAAGAACTTGCTGTATTTAGAAGAAGAAAAATAGGGTTTATATTTCAAAGCTATAATTTAATTCCATCTCTTAATGTATGGGAAAATGTAGTGTTACCAATCGGTCTAGATGGTAGAGAAGTAGATGAAAATTTTATAAAAGAACTTTTAAAATCATTGGGACTTGAAAATAAACACGACGTTTTACCAAATACATTATCAGGTGGTCAACAACAAAGGGTAGCAATAGCAAGAGCATTGGCTACAAGACCAGCTATAATACTTGCTGATGAACCAACTGGAAACCTAGACTCTAAAACATCTGATGAGGTTATGAGTATACTGAAGTCTATGTCTAAGAAATACAGTCAAACTTTAGTTATGATAACTCATGATGACAGCATAGCTCAAATGGCTGATAGAGTTGTATTTATAGAGGATGGTAGGGTATCAAAGGTTGGTGATAAAAATGATTAATACTACTAAAATAGCAAAAAGTAATTTAAAGCAAAATAAATCAAAAAGTATTCTAATAATAATCACTATAATACTTTCAACTTTAATGCTTTCATCTATTGGGATTTATATTGTTGATGCAGGTGCATATCAAAAAGAAAATACTATAAAGTATTCAGGAAATTATCATGGTGTGTTGGCTAATGTAGGCGAAAAGCAAGTTAATATATTGAGAAATCATGCAGACATTGAATTGTCTGGTGAAATGAATGGAGTAGGTGTTGAAAAATTAGAAGATGATTCAAATATCTCTCTAGCATATATGAATGAAGATGCTTTAAAACTAAACAATTTCGAATTTATTAAAGGGAAATTGCCAATAAAAGAGAATGAAATTGTATTGGATAGTGGAGCTTTAAAGGCATTGGGTTATAATAATAAGAAGCTAGGTGAAAAAATAAAGATATCTTATATTGAAAAAGAGTTTATTATAACTGGAATTTTAAAAACTAGCGAAATATCTGAAGCGGGTAAATATTATAATGCTCTTATATCAGAAAAATATATGAAAAATACTAGAGATATGTCACAAGAAGATTTTAATATATATGTTAAATTAAAAGATAAAAGTGACTTGTCAATAGAACAAGCAAAAGAAAAATTAAATAAGATTGCTAATGATATAGGATTGGATACTGTTAATGTAGTTGTCAATGAAAATTATATAAATGCTTTAAAACCAGATATGGAAACAATTATGGGTGGATTTTTTGTAGGATTAGTAATTGTATTATCTAGTATTTTAGTAATATACAATATATTCTATATTTCAATAGTTACAAAAGTTCAAGAATTTGGGAAACTTAGAGCAATTGGTGCAACTAAAAAACAAATAAAAAATATAGTATTTAAAGAAGGATTTATATTAGCAGGAATATCAATACCAATAGGAATAATTTTAGGTTATGTGCTTGCAAACATTATAATAAAATCATTTATGAATATAGATGTAAAATCATCACAATTACCAGTTATATTATTGGTTGCAGTAATAAGTTTTATATCTGTTGTTTTATCACTTTTAAAACCAATGAAAGTGGCATCAAAAGTATCTATTGTTGATGCAGTAAGATATACTGGAAATAAAATAAGTAGCAAAAATAAGAGAAAAGGTTATAAAAATATAAATTTAAAGAGATTATCACATGCTAATTTAGAAAGAAATAAAAAGCGTACTTACATGACATTGGCATCACTTATACTTAGTGGAACTATATTTATAACTGTATCGACTTCCTTAGAAAGTTTTGATGCTGAGAAGATGGCAAGAGAACATTTTCCTTATGATATAGAAGTTAGACTTTCTGGTTATGAAATGGATAGTGATAAAAATCCTAAAAATAATTTGAATATTTTACAAATGAATAATCCTTTAGGTAAAGATTTTTTAAATCAAATAAAGGGAATAGAAGGAATTAAAAAAATAGAGTCTGCAAGAAGTGTAAAGATTGGTATGGAAGATTATGATGTTGAATTTAAACATGACCTTTTGCAAAGTATAAACGAAAATGATGTAAAATCATTAAACAAGAATTTAGTAGATGGAAAAATAAATCTTGAAAGACTTCAAACTGGGGATGAAATAGTAATTACTCATATTGATACAGCAAAAGAAATGGGAGTAAAGGCAGGAGATAAAATAAAATTAACTCTATATGATGGAGATAAAGAGATAAAAAAAGAATTTAAGGTTCAAGCAATAGCTATGGGAGTTCCAAGTTTTGGTATAGGAAAAGATTTTATAGATAGAACTTTGAAATACGATTCAACAAGTAGTTTGGGAATATATACTGAAGAAGGGCAGTATCAAGAAGTAAAAGATAGTATAAAGAAAATTGCTAAATCTAATGGATTTTTAGAAACAGATTTTATAGATAGTAGAATTGAATCAAATAAGGCTACTATTTCATTTATAAAAATAATGGGATACACACTAACAGGTATAATAGGTGTGATTGGATTTATGAATCTTGTAAATACAATGATAACTAGCATAGTTACTAGAAAGAAAGAACTTGGCATGCTTCAAGCGATTGGTCTTACTAATAAACAATTGGTAAAAATGCTTAATTCAGAGGCGATATCTTATACTTCTGGAATGATGATAGGAAGTATTTTATTTGGGGGGATATTGGGATATATTGCCGTTATGGTTCTAAAAAAGACTGGATTATCTTATGCAACGTATTCTTTGCCAATAGTACCAATCCTACTGATGGTTATATGTATTTTTATAGCTCAATTTATAACAACTTATTTGATAGGACGAAGTTTTAATAAAGAATCTCTTATTGATAGAGTAAGATATAGTGAATAAAATATAAATATTTATGGTTGGTTTTTAGGTAATAAAAAAGGATATAATAAAGATAATTAAATAGATTGAAGTATAGTTACAGAGCAAACAATTTAAAATGATGTTTGCTCTGTATTTTATTGTGTAATCAAGAATATGTCTAATGGCTGATATTATTCATATTAGAAAATGTATTGGTACAATTCTAGAAAAATATAAAATTGTACCATATAAAATGAAAATTTTGTATAATAATTGTATAGAAAATAAAGAGGAGCTGATATATATGAACAATAAGATTAATTATGCACCAGGGCCAACAGAAACTAGGGAAAATGTAAGGTTAGCAAGAGCAGAAAAGACAACAAATCCAGATATAGATGTTGATTTTGTTGAGTTTTATAAAAAGACATGTGAAAAGTTTAGTAATATAGTTGGTACAAAAAATGATGTTTACATATTGAGTGGTGAAGGCATATTAGGACTCGAAGCAGCTTGTGCATCACTTACAGAAAAGGGAGACAGAGTGCTTGTAATTGATAATGGTATATATGGAGAGGGCTTTAAAGATTTTGTAACAATGTATGGTGGAGAATATGTGCTTTTTTCAAGTAAATATACAAAAAGTATAGATATTGATGAATTAAAAGCATTTTTAGATAAGGATAGTAACTTTAAGTATGCAACAGTGGTGCATTGTGATACTCCAACTGGTGTACTAAATGATGTAAGTAAAATATGCCCATTACTTAAGGAACATGGCATATTAACTGTAGTTGATTCTGTAGCAGGTATGGTAGGAGAAAGATTAAGTGTAGATGAATCTAAAATAGACATAATATTAGGTGGTTCACAAAAAGCTATTTCTGCACCAGCAGGACTTACTATAGTTGGGATAAGTCAGGATGCAAAAAATTGTATAAAAAATAGAAAAACTGATGTAATAGGTTTTTATTGTAATTTAAATATATGGGAAGGCTATTATGAAAAAAAATACTTCCCTTACACAATGCCAATAAGTGACATAATGGGGCTTGATAAAGCTTTTGATAATATATTAGAAGAGGGAATAGAAAACGTATTAAATAGACATGAAAAAATAGCTTATAGTGTTAGAAAAGCTATTGAGGAATATGGTCTAGAATTATTTTTAGAAGAAGGGTATTCTAACACAGTTACAGCTATAAAAATTCCTGAAAGTATAGGAGCTTTAAAGCTTACTGATTACATGTTTAAAAATTATAATACACTTGTTGCAACATCATTAAATCAATATATGGATACTATTTTAAGAATAGGTCATATGGGAGAGAATGCAAATCTAAATAAAATAGAACATGTACTAAATGTTTTGGATAAAAGTTTAAGTGCATTAGGATTCAAAGGAAATGGAAATTTGTTAAATTTATTTAATAAGTATTATTTTTAATAGATAGGGGGATATAGTATGGAAGTTACAGCTAAGCAAAAATTTACAACGAAAGACATGGTGGAAACCTCACTATTAATAGCATTAGTATTTATTGCAACTAAATTTATAAATATAAGATTACCAATATCTATAAATGGTGGGCTTGTGCATTTAGGAACTGCAATGTTGTTCATATCAGCAATAGTATTTGGAGGTAAAAAAGGTGCTTTATCAGGGGCTATTGGTATGTCACTTTTTGATTTGATATCTGGGTGGACTTTATGGGCACCGTTTACCTTTATAGTTAGAGGAGTTATGGGTTATTTACTTGGAAAGATTGCATGGGCAAATGGTAATAATGGGAATAATTTTTTAATCAATGTAATAGGAATATGTGTCTCATCAATTTGGATGCTATTTGGATATTATGTAACAGAAGTTATACTTTATGGTAATTTTATAGTACCTCTTACTTCAATACCAGGTAATTTAATGCAAGTATTGATAGGTCTTATAATAGCGCTTCCTATTTCTAAGGTATTGAAAAAATGTATAAAATAAATATAAAGTGAACTAAAATTTCATTCTATTCAATCTGGTTTTATTGATACGGAGCTTTTATATGATGAAAAGTCTCAAAAGTGGATTATGATACAACATTGGGAGTCTATAGAAGACTTAAAGAGTGCTTCTAGCAAAATGTTTAAAGAATTCTTTAGCTGAGAAATTTAGAAAAGCTTTAAAGACTCAAACTGTTAAGATGAATATAATACCACAAATTAAAAGTTGGAAATTATAGCACTGAATGTAAAAGATAGTTAAATAGTAATAAACTAAATTAGCCAAATAACATTTTGTATTTAAATTGTTATTTGGCTTTTAGTATTTATTTTAATGTGAGTGTTATTATATTGGGAAAACCAACTTTAAATACTACTATCTAAAAGCACTATTGCTGTACGAGAGGCAATAGGTATTTTAGAAGAAGGTGGAGTTGAGCTAAAGTATACATCATAATCTATTAAGTTTTCTTTTTTTGTGTTTCCTCCAAATTCTACCATATCAGTATTTAATATCATTTTGTAGTTTGTATTTTGAAACTTTGAAATATCAACTGATTGCATTAGATTAGGGTGGAAATTAAATATAAATAAATATTTGCCCTTACTGTACACCAAAATCTTTTTATCATTATCCATATGTATAAGTTCATGGCTATTTTGGATAAAAATATCACTGTATTCTGTAAGTTCAAGCATGGCTTTATCAAAATTTAATAATTGTTTATATTTTAAATTGTTATCCTCTGAAAGGCTCCATTGTCTTCTGGCATACTTATAGCTCCAATTATTGCCTTCTCGTGGAAAATCAATCCATTCAGGATGCCCAAATTCATTTCCCATAAAATTTAGATACCCTTCACCAGCTAGAGAAAAAGTTATTAACTTAATTAGTTTAATCAGAGACATTGCTCTATTGATAACATGGTTATTTGAGTTTATTTCCATATTCCAGTACATTTCTTTGTCAGCTAACCAAAAAATAATTGTTTTATCGCCAACTAATGCTTGGTCATGAGATTCACAGTAGCCTATATTTTTTTCACTAGGACGTCTAGTAGTAAGCTCATACCACATTTTACCTAAATCCCAGTTTTCATCAGATAAGTTAGAAATAGTTTTTATCCAAAAATCAGGTACTCCCATTGAAAGTCTATAGTCAAATCCAATTCCGCCGTCTTTTATAGGGATACACATACCAGGCATTCCACTCATATCTTCTGCAATACTTATTGAATTAGGTTTAATTTCTTTTATTAATTCATTTGCAAATTGAAGATATGTTATGGCTTCAATATTTGTATTCATACTAAAATATTTTTCATAACTATCAAATGAAACTCCAAGACCATGATTATGATATAACATTGAAGTTACACCATCAAACCTAAAGCCATCAAAATGGTACTCATCTAACCAAAATTTTATATTTGAAAGTAAAAAATGTATTACCTCTGGTTTACCATAGTTAAAGAGTTTTGTACCCCAAGCAGGATGATTTCCCTTTGAACCTGAGTGGAAAAACTGATGTTCACTTCCATCAAACTCATTTATTCCCTCTAAAGTATTCTTTACAGCATGAGAGTGAACTAAATCTAATAAAACAGCAATCCCCATTGAATGAGCAGTATTTATGAGATTTTTTAAGTCTTCAGGAGTACCAAACCTAGAGGAGATTGCATAAAAATTTGAAACTTGGTATCCAAAAGATGCATAATATGGATGCTCCATAATAGCCATAAGCTGAATAGTATTGTAGCCAGCTTTTTTTATCTTAGGAAGTATATTTTCAGTAAATTCATTATAAGTTCCAATAGATTCGCTTTCAGTAGACATACCTATATGACATTCATAGATTAGTGGAGAAGTTATGTTTTTTAAGTCAAATTCACTGTCAGTCCAGATAAATGAAGTATTTGGTTGCCATATTTGTCCATTAAATCCACCAAAATCTTTTTGAATTACTCTTTTTATATATAGTGGTATACGGTCAAATGTTTTTCCGTTTGCAGTGACTTGTACCTTTACCTCTGATTTGTGAGGTAAGCTATCTTTACCAGGAATAAATATTTCCCAATTGTCAGAACTCACTTTTTTTAGAAGATGAGATTTTCTGTTCCAATTATTAAAGTCTCCAATTAATGATAAGCTGTCTGCATTTGGAGCCCATTCTCTATAAAACCATCCATCATTTGTTTGATGAAAGCCATAGTAAAGATGGGCATTTGCAAAAGAACTAAAATCTTTATAGTTGGTTAATATTTTTGCTTTCATATCTTTATAATGCTTCATTCGATTTTTTATATCAGATTCAAATGGTTGTAGGTATACATCAATATCTAAAATTTTAAATCTTCTTTGACTTTTCATTTTATTTCTCCTCCATAATAAATATTATATCTAAAAATAATATTTATCTCATACTATCTTCTCTATATAATTGATATATATTATATAATCCTAATAAAAAGCTTAAACCACCGATAATTAATTTCATAATTTACCTCCTTGGTATCTATACTTATATATCGTATTCATCAAAATTTAAAAGTTTATTTAAAACTCTTTTAATAATATCATAATCAAAGCCTTTATAGGAAAGATGTTGAGAAATTTTTTGATATATTTTCTTTTTATCTTCATTCTTTACTCTTTCATACCTTTTTTTTGCTAGATACATAGCATTTTCAAATTCAGTATCCTTATCTAATTCAGATACTGCTTCATCAATTGTACTTCTATTGATACCTTTATTGTATAGATTTTGCTTAATTCTGTTTTTGCCACATTTATTTAAGTTAACATTTGTGTTAACTATTTTTTGGGCTAGTACACTATCATTTACTAGATTATAATTTTTAAGAAAATCTATAACCCTCTCAATTATGTTCTCATCAAATTCTGATGCTAACTTTTCTTTTATTTTTTTTTCAGACTGGTCAGCATGAGATAAAATATTTAGTGCCTTATTTTTAGCTTTTATATACATTTCATCATCTAAAATGGGTTTTAATTCCTCTTCATTTATTTCATTCCCTTTTTTTAGATTAAATGTATAAACAAGTTCTTTAAATATAGCAATAAAAAATTTATCGTCTACATAAATATTAACTCTATCATCATTTCTTTTTTGTTGTTCTATTTTCGTAATTATGCCCATAAATCCTCCCTTTTTGTATGTAATTATATTAACAAAAACAACTAATAAAATTTAATAAAAAACTTATATTTATATGTTATATTTTATCAAAATTAAGACAAAATAGTAAAAAGTTATTTTTATTAAAAAGTAAAGTGAAACCATGTTAAATAATTATTTTTTAAAGCATTTTTTAGTGTATAAATATAATTATATACCCAAAAAAACAAATTATAACCTTTAAGAAATAAAAAATAATGGTACAATAGTATTATAACATTAAAAGGAGACAAAATATGAGAAGTGAAAATCTAGTTAAGATGGCAGAGTTGAAAAATACTGAAAAACTAGAGAAATTTAATCGCCATAAAGGCAAAATTAAAATAGGTATATTGGGAGGTACTTTTGACCCTATACACTATGCTCATTTAGCAACAGCAGAATTTATTAGAGACAAGTATGACATTGACAAAATTATCTTTATACCATCAGGAAATCCACCACATAAATTATGTATCACTACAGACAAGTATGATAGATATAACATGACACTTCTAGCAACTGAAAGCAACGAAGATTTTTTAGTTTCAAAAGTAGAAATCGAAAGAAAAAAAAGGACTTATACAATAGATACATTAAAATACTTAAAGAAGAAATACAAAAATGCAGACATTTATTTTATAACAGGTGCAGATGCTATTTGTAGTGTTGAAGAGTGGAAAGATGTAAAGAAAAACTTTGAGTTAGCTACTTTTATAGCTGCTACTAGACCAGGAATTAGCTTGTTAAGGTCACAAGAGACTATAGAAAAACTAACTAAGAAGTATAATGCTGACATTATAACAGTTTATGTTCCATCACTGGATATATCGTCCACCTATATAAGGGAACAGCTAAATGAAGGCAAGTCAATACGTTACTTAGTACCCGAAAATGTAGAGAATTATTTATATGAAAATAAACTATATCAATATGGAGATGATTAAATGAACTTAGAAAATATTAACCAGAGATTAAATCAAATGCTACCAGTGGGGAGGCTTAGCCATTCAAAAAATGTTGCAAAATGCGCTGAAAAATTATGTGAGATTTATGGATGTGACAAGGAAAAAGCGTATTTAGCAGGAATGATTCATGATTGTGCAAAGTATTTAAGTGACAAGGAAATAGAGGATTATGTCAATAAGTATGAAATATATTTAGACCCAATAGAGGATGGAAATCGCTCCTTATCTCATAGTGTAATTGGGGCATACATATGTGAGTATGAGTTTGAAGTAGAAGATGAAGATATTATAAATGCAATTAAATACCATACAACAGGAAGAGAGGATATGTCTCTTTTAGAAAAAATAATTTACATAGCTGACTTAATTGAAGAAGGAAGAAAATTCCCAGTTGTAGATACATTAAGAGAATTAGCTTATGGAGGTAAGCTTGATGAAGCACTTTTAACTTCTTTTAATAATACTTTAATATTTGTCATCAATAAAAAAGAAGAGATACATCCAAGAACAGTTATGGCAAGAAACTATCTAATTAAAGAAAAGTTATTATAAAAAAACTACATAAAGGCAAACATATTAATAAATTTAAAGTTGACTATGTTACAAAATCGTATTAATATGTTACAATAACTAAGTGTATTTTAATTAGGAAAGTGAGGAATTTTTATATGACAGTGGAACAAATGACAAAAATAGCATATGATGTCATAGAAGATAAACTTGGTCAAGATACAGTTATAATAAATATAGGAAAAGTTTCTAGTTTGTGTGATTATTTTATTATTACTACAGCATCTTCTCAGAGACAGGTAAAAGCTATTGCTGATAATGTGGAATATGAATTAGCAAAACTAGGATTAGAGCCAAGAGGTAAAGAAGGACAAGGAACTCAATGGGTACTTCTTGATTATGGAGACATAATGGTTCATGTATTTAATGAGGAAAATAGAGGATTTTATAATTTAGAAAAATTATGGAAAGATGCACCTTATATAGATATTGACACATTAGCATAAACATGATAATATATGTTATTATAATTAGAAAATTTAAAAAATTATATTAAATTGAATAGACTAGAGCAGTAAAAGATTATATTTTTTCAGAGAGTTAGTGGAAGGTGGGAACTAATATTATATAACTTTGAACTTACTAGATTGAAATCTATTCTCCATAGCTGGATTAAAAGCTATCTAAGAGAGTCTATATAAAGTAGGCTAATTAGGGTGGTACCGCGAAGATTTATCCTCGTCCCTAAACGCAAGTTTAGTGACGAGGATTTTTTATTTTCAAAGAATTATTTGGAAATTATAAGTAAATAATACTAAATAAGGTAGTTGTACACAACTAAAAATAGGAGGTAAAATATGAGCGTATATAATTTTAAAGAAGTAGAATCGAAATGGCAAAAAATTTGGAAAGACAATAACCAATATAAAATGGATACTGCACAAACTGAAAAACCTAATTATTATACATTAGAAATGTTCCCTTATCCATCTGGAAAGATACACATGGGACATGTTAGAAACTATTCTATAGGTGATGTTGTCGCAAGATTCAAAAAGATGGAAGGATATAATGTACTTCATCCAATGGGATGGGATTCTTTTGGTTTGCCAGCTGAAAATGCAGCTATAAAACATGGAATACATCCACACAAATGGACAATGGAAAATATAGAAGAAATGAAAGAGCAATTAAATTTATTAGGTCTTAGTTATGATTGGGATAAAGAAGTAGCGACTTCAACTCCAGAATACTATAGATTCACTCAAGAAATATTTTTGAAGTTTTTAGAGCATGGACTTGCATATAAAAAGAAATCTTATGTTAATTGGTGTCCTTCTTGTGAAACTGTTCTTGCAAATGAGCAAGTTGTTCAAGGAGCATGTGAAAGATGTAAAGCAACAGTATTAAAGAAAGACTTAGAGCAATGGTATTTTAAGACTACTGAATTTGCAGAAGAATTACTTAATGATTTAGATACATTAGATGGATGGCCAGAAAAGGTTAAAATAATGCAAAAAAACTGGATAGGTAAAAGTACAGGAGCAGATTTAGTTTTTGATATAGATGGAACTGATAAATCTATGACAGTATTCACAACTAGACCAGATACAACTTATGGAGTTACTTATATGGTACTTGCTCCAGAGCATGAGTTAGTTAAAGAGTTGGTTGCTGGTACTGAATATGAAGCAGATGTCGAAGCTTTTGTTCAAAAAATGCACACTATGACAGAAATAGAAAGAACAGCAGCTGATGTAGAAAAGGAAGGAATGTTTATAGGTAGATATGTTATAAATCCTTTAAATGGTAAGAAAGTTCCTCTATGGATAGCTAACTATGTATTAGTTGAGTATGGAACAGGTGCTATAATGGCAGTTCCTGCACATGATGAAAGAGATAGAGATTTTGCTGAAAAATACAATTTAGAAATAATAGATGTAATAACAGAAGATAACAAAATGATAAATTCAGAAGAGTTTAATGGATTAGATGCTTCAGAAGGATTTGAAGGAATAATAGATAAGTTAGAAAAAGAAGGTAGAGGAAAGAGAACTATTAATTATAGATTAAGAGACTGGTTAGTTTCAAGACAAAGATATTGGGGTTGTCCTATACCTGTAGTTTATTGTGATGAATGTGGAATAGTTCCAGTTAAGAAAGAAGATTTACCAGTTCTTTTACCAACAGATGTTGAATTTACTGGAAAAGGGGAATCTCCACTTACTACTTCAAAGCAATTTATGCCAACAACTTGTCCTCACTGTGGAAAGCCAGCTAGAAGGGAAGTTGATACTATGGATACATTCGTTGATTCTTCTTGGTATTTCTTAAGATATGTAGATAGCAATAATGAAAATGAACCATTTAGTAAGGAACTAGTTAATAGATGGCATCCAGTAGACCAATATATAGGTGGAGTAGAACATGCTATAATGCATTTACTTTATGCAAGATGGTTTGTAAAAGCATTTAAGAGTATGGGAATGGTAGACTTCAATGAGCCATTTAAAAACTTACTTACTCAAGGAATGGTACTTATGGATGGTTCTAAAATGAGTAAGTCTAAAGGGAATACAGTATCTCCTATGGATATAATAGATGAGTATGGAGCAGATACTGCAAGACTTTTCGTATTATTTGCAGCACCACCAGAAAGAGATTTAGACTGGTCAGAGCAAGGTGTTGATGGATGCTTTAGATTCTTAAATAGGGTTTATAGATTGGTTGACGAGTTAGCAGATGTGGTTAAAAAGGATGTAGAGTTTGGAGAATTAAATTCTCAAGATAAAGATATGAGATATACTATACATTCTACACTTAAAAAAGTTACTGCTGATTTAAGTGAAAAATTCGGATTTAATACTGCTATATCAGCTCTTATGGAATTAATAAATGATATGTATAAATATAAAGAGTTAGATAATATAAACGAAGCAGTTATAAAAGAGGGTGTACAAACTATAGTAACTATAATTGCACCATTTGCACCTCATTTAGGTGAAGAATTATGGACTATGATAGGTAAAGAAGGAAGTGTATTTGATATAGATTGGCCTAAATACGACGAAAAAGCCTTAGTAAAAGATGAAATAGAAGTTGTTGTACAAGTTAATGGAAAAGTTAGAGGAAAATTAACTGTTAACTCAAATATATCTAAAGAAGAGATGGAAAAGGTAGCTTTAGAAGATGAAAAAATAAAAGGATTAGTTGAAGGTAAAACTATAGTTAAAGTTGTAGCTGTACCTAAAAAATTAGTCAATGTAGTTGTTAAATAGCTAAAAAATATGAATAAAAATATAAAGTTATAAAATAAATAAGGCTGTCTCAAAATAGAGATAAGCCTTTTTTCATTGTTGAAATTATGAAAATAGATTTGATTTCATACAAAAAAGAGTGCCTCATGAACTAAAAAGTTCATTCTTAGACACTCTCATTGTTGTTTTAAACATTGTTATAATTAACAATAGATTCCTTTTTCAAAAAAATCTTTGATTTCATCAAGATTATCAGTTTTTCCAAGTGCTAATATAAGTTTTATTCTAGCTTTTTGACCTGGAAGGTCTCCACCAAATATACATCCAAGATTTTTTAAGTCTCTACCAGAACCAAAGTAACCATAACTATCAAACACTCTACCTGAATGACATCTAGAAACTATAACAACAGGAAGTCCTTTTTCTCTAGCATATTCAACTCCAGAAAGCATTTGTGGAGGAATATTACCTCTACCCATTGCTTCAATAACTATACCTTTATAGCCACTATCAACAGCAAATCTTATAAAGTCAGCATTTTCTCCTACATATGCCTTAAATAAAGCAACTTTAGATTCTACTTTATCCGTGTCTATAATTGTTCTATTTACAATATCTCTTGTAAGGACAAGTTCATTGCAGTCAATTATCCCTAATGGTCCACTAGTTAAAGATTTAAATGTATTTAAAGAAAGAGTATTTGTTTTAGTGGCTTCAGAAGCTAATAATACTTCATTATTTAAAACTACAAGGACTCCTTTTCCCATAGCATCTTTGGATACAGCAGTACAAACTGATGCAGATAAATTACTTGAACCATCATATCCAAGTTCAGAGCTACTTCTCATAGCACCTGTGACTATTACCGGTTTTATGTTGTCAATTGTAAGGTCTAGAAAATAAGCTGTTTCCTCTAAACTATCTGTACCATGTGTTATTACAACTCCTGTAATATCTTTTCTTGCTAATAAATCATTTACATAATTTTTCAATTCCATCATTCTATAAGGTGTTATATGAGGTCCTGGAATTTCATCAAAGTTAAAAACTTCAACGTCTGCAACTTTATCAATATTGGTAACCATTGATAATATTTGTTCACCTGATAAAGTTGGTATAGCAGCTCCTACCTTATCATCTACTGTCATAGATATAGTTCCACCAGTAAAAACTATGGCAACTTTTTTCTTAATACTCATACTATTCTCTGCCTTTCATAAATAAAATTTATAATTCCGATAGGATTATATCAAAAAAAGTAGTTAAGGTCTACATAAATTCTTTTATTCATATAATTTAGATATTTCAGTGTAATATAATTATTTTTTTATTTTTTGCCATTCAGCAATATAACCATTTAGTATTTCCCTTATAGCTTTTCCTATCTTAGTGTAAGCTTCATCATATAGATTTGCTAGAGATATCCTAATTGACCATTCAGGGCCATAAAATCCATTTCCACTAAGTAATACTACTGAATAGTCATTAGCTAATTTATAAAGGACATCTACTGGAGAGGCATTCTTACTTATAAATTTAAATAAATCTTCTCCATAGTTTAATTTAGCCCATTCTTCAATATCAAACTGAGTATAATATGCAGCATTGTTTTTATTTTCGTTAATTGGAAGCTCTAAAGCTTCAAACAATAGTTTTTGACGTCTGTGACAGATACTCATATTAAGTTTTTTATAAGCGTCAACTTTGTCAATCAATGCAAAGGCAGAGAAAAACGCCATTTGTACTTGCTGTGGAGTAGAAAGACCAGCAGTATGGTTAAGAGCAACAAGTCTACTATCAGCAACAACTCTTTCCATAAATGAAAGACTAGAAGGATTAAGACTCATATCACTGTAGCGCTTATCAACTGATTTTTTTAGCTCTCCTGTTAAATCATTTATTTTTTTATCAAAAACATTCTTCTTATGAAGTGCAAATGTGCCAAGTCTCCATCCTGTAACTCCAAAATATTTTGAATAAGAATAAACTCCGACAGTATTGTAAGGTAATTTTGACATCAATGATGAAAAGTCTTCTACAAAAGTTCCATAGACATCATCTGATATTATCATTAAATCTTTATTATAATTTTCAATTACATCTATTAGATTATTACAAGATGTCTCATCCATAGCTATAGAAGCAGGATTATTAGGATTAACAACGAATAAAGCTTTAATGGACTTGTCACGAAGTTTCTCTAATTCTTTTTTTGTATACTGCCATGTGTGAGCACCTTTTTCATCAACTTCATTAGCATTTATATTTACAACTTTAAAGTCATAACGAGGAAGATTAGGTATTTCAAGATAAGGTGTAAATATAGGAGTCATCAAGGCTATAGTATCTCCTTTTTTTAGAAGTTCATTTGCCATCAATGAATCAAATATATAACACATAGCAGCTGTAGCACCTTCAACAGCAAAAATCTCTACATCACCATATTTACCTGATATATCGTATTTCATTTCTTGAACTAGGTAATCGTGTACTATTTTTTCCATATGAGGTAACATTCTATCTGGAAGTGGATAATTATCACCAATAATTCCATCAGCTAGTTCATGAACAAACTCATCTCCATCAAATCCAAGTTCATTTATACCAAAGTTTATAATATCTCTAGCTAAGTATGCTCCAGGCATATCTATATTTTCATTTATAAATTTAAAAAATCTTTCTTTAATACCTTTTTTTTGAGGCATTCCAGCTAAGTGACCTAAATCCCAATTAGAACGAGTTTCAGTAATGGCAAAATGACCAAAAGTAAAAAAGGCTTCCCTAGCAGTTGAACAAGTCCAGTTTGGATTTCCGCGACCTGCATCAAGTAATTCCCTATTATTTTCTTTTGCAGTGTATTTTGCAATATCTATTAATTTGTCCTTAAATTCAAAAGGGCTTATTTTTCCATATATGTTTTTGATTTCTTTATAAGTATGATTTTTCATGTTAAATTCCTCCTTATGTAATAAGTTTCACATTTTTATAATAAAATAAACAAGTTAGCAAAATGATTATACTTTAATTATAGTAGGTTTATAGAAAAAGTAAAGTATAAAATTAAAATAATAATGCTATTTAACCTTATTAATTATACGTTAAAATAAAAAATACCTTTTAATAAAAAATGATTGTTATACAAAATAAATCTTTGATTTAATTAATACTTTGGTTTTTTTATTATATTTTATTACAAATGTATAGTTTTCTAACTTTGAATAAAAATAAAGTAAAACTTTCTTTTATATTGAAGTTGTTTAATAAGACATATTTTATACTACTTTGTTAACTTTAATAATATTAAATAAAGTTAAAAAAACAGTTTTTAAGTGAATAAAATAATATAAAATACAAATTTTAATAAAAATAGTAAAGGACATATTGTTATTTTGATAAAAATGTAAAAAATATTTTTAAATTATCATTTAATGTAATTTAAATGAATTGAAGACATATGTTTATTGTATTCAATTGTTGTATTTTTAGTTTTTTTGTGATTAATTAAAAAATTATAAAAATCGTTTACATGTTGATTTTTAAAAAAAAAAGATATAGAATTATATAGAAAGTAATAAACAAAAATTGGATTTACGGGAGTGGAATAAAATGATAAATGTTACCTTAACAGATGTGAAAGAAGCTAGAGAGACCATCAAGAACATAGTAAAAAGAACTGACTTACTTGAAAGCGTTAAACTTAGTGAAAAGACAGGAGCAAATGTGTTTTACAAATGTGAGAATCTTCAAAAAACAGGTTCTTTTAAATTAAGAGGAGCTTGTAACAAAATAGCAAGTTTAACAGATGAAGAAAAGGCAAATGGAGTTATAGCTTCAAGTGCAGGAAATCATGCTCAAGGTGTTGCATTAGGAGCAAAAATGACTGGTATAAAATCTACAATAGTAATGCCAGCAACTGCGCCTTTAGCAAAAGTTAGTGCAACTAAAGGTTATGGAGCAGAAGTAGTTTTAAATGGTGCGGTTTATGATGATGCATATGCAAAAGCTGTTGAAATACAAAAAGAAACAGGAGCAACTTTCTTACATCCATTCAATGATAAATATGTTATAGCAGGACAAGGAACTATATCTCTTGAGATTTTCGAACAACTAGACAATAAAGTTGATACTATACTATGCCCAGTTGGTGGTGGAGGAATCATATCTGGTGTTGCTGTTGCAGCAAAAGCATTAAATCCTAATGTAAAAATAGTTGGTGTTCAAACTGCAAATATACCTTCAATGAAAGAGTCAATAAAAAATAGAAAAGTAACAACAGCATTTAATGATACTACAATAGCTGATGGTATAGCTGTTAAAACTCCAGGAGATTTAACTTTTGAAATAATAAATGAATTAGTTGATGAAATAGTAGTGGTTGAAGAAACAGAAATTGCAGAATCAATATTATTTATGATGGAAAGTCAAAAAATAGTTTCAGAAGGTGCTGGTGCTGTATGTACAGCTGCTATATTAAGTGGTAAGTATGTACCAGCAAAAGATGAAAATGTAGTTTGTATAATATCTGGTGGTAATATAGACATAAATTCATTATATAGAATAATAGGTGTTGCTTTAGCTAAAGAAGGAAGAAGATATTCATTTAGTACAATTATGGAAGATAAGCCAGGAAACTTTGCTGAACTAACTAGAATAATAAGTGAGAATGGTGGAAATATTTTAAGTGCTAATCAAGGTAAATTATCAGCAGGGGAAGCTCTAGGAAAACAAAGTGCGGAATTTATATTAGAGACAATAGATTATGACCATATAGCTAAAATAAAGAAAGCTATAGAAGAAAAAGGTTTTAAAATTATAGAATTATAATAAAAAGTGTATATAATATATAATAAAAATAGTATAATAGTGTATGAAGATACATTTTATGTGTATTAGATTAACGAATTAGGAGGATTTTAAAATGAAACATGAAGTAATACATACTAATGATGCACCAGCAGCTTTAGGACCATATTCTCAAGCTATAAAAGCTGGAAACTTATTATTTGTATCTGGACAAGTTCCTCTTGTACCAGAAACTATGGAAGTAGTTGAAGGAGATGTACAAGCTCAAACTGCTCAATCTTTAAAAAATCTTAAAGCTATATTAGCTGAAAGTGGAGCTGATTTTTCAAATGTAGTTAAAACTACAGTATTTATAAAAGATATGAATGAATTTGGAGCTATAAACGAAGTTTATGCTGAATATTTTGGAGAAAATAAACCAGCAAGAGCTTGTGTAGAAGTTGCTAGATTACCAAAAGACGTTAAAGTTGAAATAGAAGTAATAGCTGTATTATAAGAATACAATATTTTTAATTTGGAAAGGCTGAAGAACTATATTCTAGTGATTCAGCCTTTTCATAAAAAAATAAATCACAAGCTTAAATAGCATAATAAATATTGTCGAATTAAAAAATAAAATTAAAATAAATATTGCAATATTTTTGAGAAGGTTTTATAATGAGTATATAATTTGAAACGTGTAACTATTAAATTAGGCATGAGTTCTTGGATATTTTTATCCTGAGGATTTATGCCTTTTTTGTATTGAAAAGTAAAAAGTATATTTAATGAGGGGGAATTTCTGTGTTAAGTTTTTTCAAGAAGAATAAAAGCTATAAGATACATGCAGCAGTGAGTGGTAACAGTATTAAGATTGAGAAAGTAAACGATTCTGTATTTTCAAAAAAGTTAATGGGAGATGGAATTGCAATTATTCCTAATAGTAATGTTGTTGTAGCTCCTTGTGATGGTAAAATAACTGTGCTTACTGAATCAAAGCACGCATTTGGTATGGTTTCAGATGATGGAGTTGAAATATTAGTTCATATAGGAATTGATACTGTTAATTTACAAGGTGAAGGGTTTAAAAGTGAAGTGTCTCAAGGAGATGTTGTTAAAAAAGGTAATCCAATAATAAGTTTTGAAAGAGAAAAAATAACTTCTCAGGGAATTGATTGTACAACAATAATGATTGTCCTAAATCATAGCGAATTCCCGAAAATAAATTGCATAGTAGAGAATGAGGTTGTTGCAGGACAAGATACTGTTATTGAAATTATGAAATAATAGGAAAGGATTAATTCAATATGAGAGTAGTAAAAATCTTTAATAATAATGCATTATCTACAGTAACTAATGACGGAAAAGATGCTATTTTACTAGGTCTTGGCATAGGTTTTAATAAACGTCCAGGAGATAAAGTTAATGAAGATAAAATAGAAAAGATTTATTATGTTCAAGACCATATGCAAACAAAATTCTTAGAATTGTTAAAAAATGTAAGTCCAGAAGTGATGGATGCTTCACAACAAATTATAAGCCTTATACCAGGGAATGAGGGAAAGTTTAATAATAAAGGAATATTATCTCTAGTAGAACATATTAGTTTTGCAATAGATAGGATGAAAAATAATGTTTTTTTACCTAATTTAATGCTTTTGGATATAAAGATGATGTATTCAAAAGAATTTGAATTAGGAGTAAAAGCTTTAGACATTATATACAAAGTATGTCACATCCATTTGCCTGAAGATGAAGCAGGCTATATAGCTTTACATTTTGTCAATTTACAATCAAATGATAATTTGGCATATGATACTTTAAAATTTGTAAAAGGTAGTGTTAATTTGATTAAAGAATGTTATGGATTAGAATTAGATGAATCGAGTTTAAGTACATTACGTTTTAGAACTCATCTTAAATTTCTTGCCCAAAGAATTTTTAAGAATGAAATTTGTCAGGATGATAAAATGCTTGAAATGTACGATTATTTAATTAACAATCATCCTAAAAATAAAGAATATTTAGAAAAGTTAAATGGATATATTGAAAAAGAATTTAGATATAAATTAGATAAACCTGAAAAAATTTATCTACTACTGCACCTAACAAAAATCTTATAAGAATGAAATGAATTAATAATAGAAATATATAATTTTAAGAGGGGGTATTAAGATTGAAAGAGAAACTACTTGGGGGATTAGAAACATTTGCAAAAGCAATGGTTCAACCATTAATGTACTTATCAAGTGCAGGCATATTAATGGTTGTAGGTGTGTTACTTACAAACGATATGTTATTAGGAGTATTTCCATTTTTCAAATGGGAGCCAATACAAATATTTGGAAGCTTAATTTATAACTGTATAATGGCTATTATTAATAATCTTGCTGTTATATTTGCTATAGGTATTCCTGCTGCACTAGCAAAAAAAGAGAAACACAAAGCAGCATTGATTGGGTTTATGAGTTATATAATATACCTCACAGCTTCTAATACTATGCTAACCTCACTAGGAAAACTAGCAAAAGAAAGTAAAATGCTTGGATTGATAGGGACTGGACAAGCTACTATTTTAGGTATTCAAGTTGTGGACACAAGTGTATTTGGTGGAATTATTTTAGGATGTATCGTTGGATATGTATTTAATCGTACAAGCAACAAAATATTCAAAGGAGCTTTGCAGATATACTCTGGAGCAAACTTTAGTTTTATATGTATGTTCTTTGTATCTATTTTAATTGGTGTTGTAAGTAACTTTATATGGCCATTAGCCCAACAAGGAATAGCTTCTCTTGCAAATGTCATAAAAGATACAGGTACATTTGGTTTATTCTTATACGGCTTTTTAGAGAGAATATTAGTACCAACTGGACTTCACCATTTAATCTATACACCATTTCAATTCTCTGATTTAGGAGGAGTACTTAAAGTTGGTGCAGATACAGTTTCAGGAGCCTATGCTATAGTTATGACAGAAATGAATTTACCAGTTGAGCGTTTCTCAGATAGTATATACTATATGGCAACTGGATTTACAAAGATGTTTGGCTATATAGGTATAGGAGCTGCCTTTATTTATACTGCATATAAGCAAAATAAAAAGAAGGTTAAGGCAACAATTATTCCACTAATAATTACGGCAGTATTAGCCTCTGTAACAGAACCATTAGACTTTATGTTTGTATTCTGTGCACCACTTTTATTCTTTGTACATGCAGTTATAGCTGGTCTTTTTATAGCTTTATTAAAAATATTTGATGTTACTGCATTATGTGGAGGTAACTTATTAGTATCAATTATAATGAATACCACAGTAGGTATAGAAAAAACACACTGGCCAGTAATGATGATATTAGGATTTGCACAAATTATTGTATACTTTGTAGTATTTAGTTTTTTAATTAAGAAATTTAATTATAAAACTCCAGGTCGTGAAGATGAGAGTACAGCTACATGCAAAGAACAATCAAAACAACTTAATTTAGATATAGGTATAGAAAATATAATTGATGGACTAGGTGGAAAAGAGAATATTAATACAGTAGAAAATTGCATCACTAGATTACGTGTTAATGTAAAAGATGAAAGTAAGATTAATGAAGACATAATTAACCTAACCCCAAATAGTGGAATTGTAAGGAAAGGAAAAGATATACAAATAATTTTTGGACTTCATGTGCATGAGGTAAGACGTGCAGTAGAAGATTTTTTAGAAGCTTATTAAAGATACATATGATTTATATAGAGTTTATAGAGGAGGAATAACTATTATGATTATTACTATTGTTGGTGGAGGAAGTACATTTACTCCAGGTATTGTTAAGTCAATTGCATTAAGAGAAAAAGAGTTAGAGCTTGATGAAATTCGTTTATTTGATGTTGATAAAGAACGTCAAGATAAAGTAGCTGTAGTTGTCGACTGGATATTAAAAGAAGATATTAAAACAGATATTAAGCTAACTGTAACTAATTGTGAAAAAGAAGCTTATACAGATGCTACATTTATATTTGCACAAATGCGTGTTGGTAAATATGAAATGCGTGAGCAAGATGAAAAAATTCCATTGAAATATGGTTGTGTAGGTCAAGAAACTTGTGGTTGTGGAGGTATGGCATATGGATTACGTACAATACAACCAATGATAAAAGTTATTGATGATGTGGAAAAGTATGCTAAAAAAGATTACTGGATATTAAATTACTCTAATCCTGCTGCAATTGTTTCTGAAGCTTGTCGTAAGTTAAGACCAAACGCAAGAATTATAAATATCTGCGATATGCCAATAGCTATTATAGATATGATAGCTGGTTCATTAGACATTAAGGATGTCCATAATATACACTATGATTATTTTGGTCTAAATCATTTTGGGTGGTTTACTTCAATAGATTATAAACGTAGAGATTTAATGGCAGAAATTAAAGAATACATAAAAGAAAATAAAATATTACTACCAAAATCTTATATTGAAAACTTAAAAAAAAGTCGTGTTACAGGAAATCGTCATGCTGTAAGTAGTTGGATACATGTTTGGGAATCAGTTCATACAATGTTAGAAAGCTTCCCTAAATATTTACCAAACACTTATTTAACATACTATCTTTTGAGTAAAGAAACAGTGGAACATTCAAATATAAATCGTACTCGTGCAAATGAAGTTATGGAGAGCCGTGAAAAAGATTTATTTGAAGGTGTAAAAAATTACTTAGAAACTGGAGAAATTTCTGAAAAAGCATTTTATGCAGGCTCACATGGGGATTGGATTAGTGATTTAGCAGTTGCAATCAAAAATGATACACATAATCGTTTTTTAGTTATAACTGAAAATCGTGGAGCTATTCCAAACATGCCATATGACGCAATGGTAGAAATTCCAGCATATATTGGTAAAGATGGTCCAGAAGTTATTGCTCGAGGTCCAATACCTATATTCCAACAAGGATTAATGATGCAACAGCTTAACAGCGAAAAATTGATAGTAGAAGCTTATATTGAAAATAGTTATGAAAAAGCTTTACAAGCATTTACATTAAATAAAACTGTTCCAAGTATGAATGTCGCTAAAGAAATTTTGGATGAAATGATAGAAGTTAATAAAGAATATTGGCCAGAACTAAGATAGAAGGGTAGAAGAAAAGGTTTCTACTTAATATTTAGGTATGCTTTCAGAGCCTTTTATCAAAATATATTCACAAACATATTACAATATATTAAAATAAAGAGTGATATTTTTAGAAGAATGGAGTGATACAATGAACATTATAAATAAAATTTTCTGGCAAGAGGATAGGATTGGTATGATTACAAACAATTTAGAAGCAGATACACATAGCCATTGTATGCTACAACTATTCATAGGAATAGAAGACAGCATTAAAATAACAGTTAATGAAAAATTAGTTAAATGTAATTGTATCGTAGTAGATAAAAATATCTCTCACTCATTTTCAGCAAGAAAAAAAGTTTATTATTCTGCTATTATTGAACCTACATCTATATACGCAGAACAGCTTACCTCAAAAATGAATGATTTTGGTTATTGGATATGTGACAACGATGGATTAGAGGAATTACGTAAACAAGGAACTTCTTTGATATATCAATCCAATAAAGAACAATATTTAAGATTTATGGAAATGCTTAATAAACATTTGAATATACCTGCAACTCCCAAACACTATGATGACAGAATTACTGAGTTACTTCATTTATTACGTACTTGTAATTGTGATAATCATACTATTTCAAGTTTTGCAGATAAAGTGTCACTATCAGCAAGTAGATTATCACATCTGTTTAAAGAGCAAATTGGAATACCTTTAAAAAGCTATATTTTATTTCATCAAATGGAGTGTGCTTTCAGAGAATTACTTTCTGGAAAAAATGTTACAGAAGCTTCTATGATTGCTGGATTCGATACTCCGTCACACTTTGCAGGTACAGTTAAGCGAATGATGGGAATGCCCGTTTCTTTATCTTTGAAAGATAGCGAGTTTTTGAAAGTATATTAAATATTCTCGTTATATAATAAAGTTGTACTAAGAAAGGGGCTTTGTTATGAATAAAGAATATTTAGAAGAAACAAAAATGCTAAACTATAATGAACCACAACTTAAGTTTTTTGTATCATCAAATAAGTGGTTGGAATTAGATGATTTTCATAAAATAAAAGCTATTTATGAGTTTGTCCAGAATGATATTTTATTTGGATATAATGCTTCTGATATGTTAAGCGCAGTACAGGTATTAAATGATGGTATGGGACAATGCAATACAAAAGCTACTCTTTTAATGGCATTATTACGTGCAGTTAATATCCCTTGTCGGCTTCATGCTTTTGATGTGACAAAAGATTTTCAACGAGGTGCTACATCCAAAGTGATTTCACTATTAGCTCCAAAATATATTCTCCATACTTGGGTAGAGGTATTTTATCAAGATAAGTGGATTGCTTTAGAGGGAGTCATAACTGATAAAAAATACTTAGAAGCAATTCAGAAAAAATTTTTTAATCAGAGTGGAACATTCAAAAAGTATGCAATAGCTACAAATGATTTAAAGAACACATCTATTGATTGGAATGGTAAAGATACTTTTATTCAAAAAGAAGCTATCGTACATGATTATGGTGTTTTTTCCTCACCAGATGAATTTTTCTCTACTCATTCACAATATCTATCAAAGTTAAAAAACTTCATATATGTACATCTTATCAGAAAAATAATGACAAAGAATGTATGTAAGGTTAGAAACAATTATTTTGGTAAAAACAAATGAGTGTTTGGTAGGTGACTATATAGGGAAAATATAGAATAATTAAAATTGCACTGGTTAAAATAAGTAAAAAGGAGTTATCACAGAACAAACTTAAATTGTTCATGTACAACTCCTTTTTTATATTAACTTCTAATAATTTGATGTCCTTTTATAAAACATATAGATACAATTAAACCAATAAATGCAAGAGTAGCTGCTATTGAAAATGCAACATCTATTCCATGAATATTAGACAGTATAGCAGAACTCATGTGAGCTTTTTTAGTAGCACTTGTCATTATAGTAATAAGCACAGCAGAACCTATAGCTCCAGATATCTGACGAAGTGTACTATTAATTGCTGTGGCATGAGATATGAGTTCTCTATCTAATGTTTTAATCCCCCATGTAGTTAATGGCATTAAAACCATTGAGATACCAATCATACGAATACAATACATTAATGATACATGAATTAAAGATGTATCCCTGCCTAAAAAAGCAAAAGATAGAGTCCCTAAAAATAAACATCCAGTTCCTAATATTGATAGAGCATGAGGTCCATATTTATCTAAGTGACGTCCTGCAACTGGATTTAGTATAACCATCAATATAGCACCAGGTAACATTAATGAACCTGAAGACAATGCAGAAAATCCCCTTACAGATTGGATATATAGAGGAATCATTAATGTAGCAGACATCATTGAAGCATATACAATCATAATTAATATTGTAGAAATAAGAAATGGTTTATTTTTAAAAACCCTCAATTCTAAAAACGGTTCTTTAGATTTTAATTGACGTAATGTAAATAAAATTAATGATATAATTCCTATAAATATTGGTAAATATGTGGCAATATTAGTCCATCCATAATTACCTTGATTAGTAAATCCAATCAACAAACCACCAAAACCTAGAGAAGACAGTATTATTGAAGGTATATCTAATTTTAGTTTTTGAGTTTCCCCAACATTTTTTAATAGAATAAACGAAAGTATAACATCTAATATAGCTATAGGAGAAAGAAGCAAAAATAAACTGTGCCAACCAAATGAATCTACCAACCAGCCAGACAAAGTTGGTCCTATTGCTGGAGCAAATCCTACTGTAATACCAACCAAACTCATAGCTGCACCACGTTTTTCCACAGGGCATAAATAGAGTATAATAACTTGTAATAGTGGCATTAAAGAGCCAGAACCTATTGCCTGTAAGACACGAGCAATCAACATAGTTGAAAAACTATTAGAAAAAAATGCAATAACGCATCCTATAGAAAAGAGAGTCATTGATGTAATAAATAATTTTCTAGTACTAAACCTGTTTATCAAATAAGCTGTTGTGGGTACAATAATACCTGCAATAAGTAGATAAATTGTCGTTAACCACTGACCAACATCAGCAGTAATTTTAAAATCTGACATTATATTAGGTAATGCTGTTGATAGTAATGTTTGACTAAGAGAACTTATAAAAGCGCCAGTCATTACAATTGCTATTATTAAATTTCCTTTTTTATTATTACTTTGGGTTTCCATGATTTATAACGTCTCCTTTTTTAATTGATTTTTAATACTATTCAATAAAAGTACTTTTGGTCTCAAAGTGTCTTCTTTTTCTAAATATGTAATCATTGCATCCATAATTAAAGAATCATATTGTTGATTTTTGCCCTCGATATATAATTTTTTTGTTGCTTGTAGTAACTTAGGGTTTTCAAGGAGAGAAGTATCCGTTTTGATTAGTTCTTCTATATTTTGTATCGTTTTAAAAAATAGTGATTTATTATGAATGGAAAAGTAAGCTTCATCTTCTTGTTCATATAAAAACATTGATTTTTCAATTAAAGGATTTAGATTATCCATATTTTCTACAACTAAATCTAGAATTTGTATAGTAAATTTAGCAATAAAATATACATTTATTTCTCTTTTTTGTATATGAATAATGTATATAAACTGATGAACTAGAGCATCCAATAAGAAAACTAAGTCAAATATGATGCTTTCTATTTTATCCCCATATTTATCAAATAAGCTGAGCTTGTATTCATTCAATAAATTAGCTCGGGATTTTTTTTGCAGTTTACTTGTAGCCTTACGCTGCACTTCAGAAAAGTTTTCTCTTATATAGGTATTTATAGTAGTTCTAGAAAAAATATTTTCCCATATGGCAATTATCTTTCTGTTTAATTTCTCAGATGATGGAATGTCATTATTTTCATTGATGGAATGTATAATTTCTAAGAACTTTTCATCATAATAATTGATTATTTCGCAGATAAAACTTTCCTTAGTTTCAAAGTGCTTATAAAAAGTAGCTTTAGACATTTTACACTCTTTTACAATATCCAGTATTGAAGTATTTTGAAAACCTTTTTGGTCAAAAATTCTTTGTGCAATAGTTATAATAAGTCTTTGTTTGTCTGTCACTTTATTGTCTCCTTTCATGTAAAAACATTAAGTACTATATAGTACCTATAAGTTTCTATAAATATATTATACATCATTTGGAAAAAAATCAATATATGCACTATAATATGAAATTTTTGAAAAAGTTTTTGTTATTTTTAGTCGTATAAAGAAAAAATATAAGAATTTCTTAAGAATTGCTTAAATAAGTTGCAATAAATTAGTGGTATGATTACAATATAAGAAAAATTGTCTTGAAATTTTTCTGTATTAAATTTCAATTATGGAGGTGTAGTATATGAAAAAGAAAATTTGTGTAGCCATAATTTTTGCTATATTGATAGTTTTTGTGGAAATGTTTATCGATAGTTCTAGTGAAGGGCATACAATTATGAAAGATGAATTAAGTAAATACAGGAGAGGGGTAAATGTGTTATCAATAAATAATATTATAATAGCAAATAAAAAGTATAGCTTGCCTAAAGACTATTCACCACAGGAAAATAGTGAAGCGAGAGATGCTTTTTATAAAATGAATGAAGATGCTCAAAAATCAGGCTTAAATTTAAAAGCTTTTAGTACATATAGAAGTTATGAATATCAAGATAGATTATTTAAATCATATATAAAAGAACATGGGGAGGAAGAAGCAAATAGATTTTCAGCTAAACCTGGAGAAAGTGAGCATCAAACTGGACTTGCTTTTGATATTGGAGGAGATGACCAATCTTGTTGGGCAAATGAAAAGTTCAATAATACAGAAGAAGCTAAGTGGTTGTATGAAAATGCATATAAATATGGTTTCATACTTAGATATCCAGAAGGTAAAGAGAATATAACAGGATATATGTATGAATCTTGGCATTATAGATATGTTGGAACTGAACATAGTAAAAACTTTGCAATGAATGACTTGACTTTAGAAGAATATTTACATATAAATTAAGATATAGTTTGTTAAAATTAGGTTAAAATAAAAAATAAGCTGGACTATCAATTGTGTAAAGTGATATAATGTAAATACAATTTAAGATAACTACTCGAAGGGGAGTAGCTTACACGAAAGTGGTAATTAATCGTCAAGACAGTAGAAATACTCGGTTAATTAGCAAGGAATTCCTTGATAGCAAGACCTTCAAAATAAGCATTAGGTATGTTTGTTTTGGGGTCTTTTTTTATTCAAGGAATTTTTATTTAAAAAAATTTAAATTTCAAGTATACATAAGGGTCCCCAAACATAAAATAAATTTATTAAAGAGGAGGGCAACAAATGTCTTACAAAAGTACTTATCAAGAAGTAATTAAGAATTTAGACTCAAGCTTATCTGGTTTGAGCAAAGAAAGAGCAGAAGAGCTATTAGAAAAAAATGGAGCTAATGAATTAAAAGAAGCAGATAAAGTTCCTACTTATAAGCTTTTCTTAGAGAGTTTTAAAGACCCATTAGTAATAATTCTATTGATAGCTGCTTTAGTACAAATATTTTTAGGTGAAACCGTGGAGTCTATAATAATTTTTGCAGTTATTATCATAAACTCTGTTCTAGGTGTTGTACAAACAAAAAAAGCAGAGAGTTCATTAGAAAGTTTGAAAAATTTATCTGCACCAAACGCAAAAGTAATAAGAGACAATAAAAAAATGACAATTCCAGCAAAAAATTTAGTGGTTGGAGATATTGTATTCTTAGAAGCTGGCGATTACATACCAGCAGATGGAAGACTTATAGAAGCACAATCTCTCAAGGTTGTAGAAGGTATGTTAACTGGAGAATCAGAACCAGTCTTAAAACATACAGAAAAAATAAGTGAAGATGTAAGTTTAGGTGACCAGAAAAATATGGTATTTAGTGGTGCTGTAGTTGTTTATGGTAGAGGTTCTTTTGTAGTAACTGGAACAGGTATGGATACTGAAATGGGTAAAATAGCTGGGCTTTTAGAAAGTGCTGAAAATAAACTTACACCATTACAACAAAAAATAGAGGATTTTAGTAAAAAGCTTGGTGTAGGTATTGTAGTACTTGCTATTTTAATATTTATAATTCAAGTAGCAAGAAATTATTTTATAGCTGGAAATGGAGAAATGACACAAATTATTCTAGATTCATTCATGTTCTCTGTAGCAGTAGCAGTGGCAGCTATACCAGAAGCTTTATCATCAATAGTCACTATAGTATTGGCTGTTGGAACAAATAGTATGGCAAAAAAACAAGCCATAATAAGAAAATTACCAGCAGTAGAAACTTTAGGTTCAACAAGTGTTATATGTACTGATAAAACAGGTACTCTTACACAAAATAAAATGACAGTTGTTGATTATTATATGTATGGAACTAATAATGATGAGTTAGGTAAAGAAAAAGTAAATTATTCTTATCATGCTAAATTATTGACTATGGTTTCTACATTATGTAATGACTCTCATATAACAAGTGATGGTAAAGAAGTTGGAGACCCAACAGAAGTAGCTTTAATAAATTATTCAAGTAAAAATGATTTGGATTATGATAAATTAAGAAGTAAGTATATCAGAATAAATGAAGTACCCTTTGACTCAGATAGAAAGCTTATGTCTACTGTAAATAGTATATATGGAGATTATATAATGTTTACAAAAGGTGCCCCAGATATTGTGTTTAGCAGATGTAAATATGCTTTGAAGAATGGTTCAAAAGTAGATATAACAGATGAGATAATAGAAGAATATAAACATAAAAATGAAGAATTTTCAAATAGAGCACTTAGAGTATTGGCTTTTGCAATAAAGGATGTTCCAGAAGACGATTTTACACCTTCAATTGATGATGAGCATGATATGACATTGGTTGGAATAATGGCAATGATAGACCCACCAAGAGAAGAAGTAATGGATGCTGTAAAAGAGGCAAAGAGTGCAGGAATAAAAACTGTTATGATAACTGGTGACCATAAAACAACAGCAGCAGCAATTGCAAAAGATATTGGCATAATGGAAGATGGAGACTTAGCTCTTACTGGAAAAGAGCTTGATATGTTAAGCGAAGAGGAACTATATGAAAAATTAGAAAATATAAGTGTATACGCTAGAGTCTCACCAGAAAATAAAATTCGTATAGTAAAGGCATGGCAACATAAAAATAATATAACTGCAATGACTGGTGATGGAGTGAATGATGCACCTGCTTTGAAACAAGCAGATATAGGAATTGGTATGGGAAGTGGTACTGATGTAGCAAAAGATGCATCTGCTATGGTATTAGTTGACGATAACTTTGCAAGTATAGTAAACGCTGTTGAAGTTGGTAGAACCGTATACAGTAATATAATCAAATCAATTACTTATTTATTTGCAGGAAACTTAGGAGCTATAGTGGCTATATTATTTGCAGTATTTGCAGGTTGGTCAAATCCATTTACAGCTTTACAACTTTTATTTATAAATTTAGTAAATGACTCTTTACCAGCAATTGCATTAGGTTTTGAAAAGTCAGAAAAAAATATAATGAATAAGCCTCCTAGACATCCAGATGAAAGTATACTAGCAGGAGGAACATTGAAAGCAGTTGCTATAAGAGGCTGTATAATAGGTGTAGTTACAATAGTTGCACAATATATAGGATTACAGGTATCTCCAGAACTTGGAGTGGCTATGGCATTTTCAACATTGATATTATCTAGAATAATGCAAACATTACCTGCACGTTCTAATAATCAAACATTAATAAAATTAGGTTTTTTCAGTAATAAATATGTTATAGGAGCAGTTGTAGTTTGCTTTGGACTTTACTCTTTAACACTAATACCAGTGTTAAGAGGAATATTCTCTATACCAACAACATTTGGACTATATCAGTTGGGCATTTGTTTAGGTCTAGCATTAATTTCATCAATATTAATGGAACTTAACAAATTAATGAATAGAAGTACAGTAAAATAATTAAAAAATTAAAGGGACATATTAGCTTTAAAATATGTCCCTTATAAATAATATAATTTACTCTATATTATCAATTATTTGGAATGCTTTTATAACTTCAGGTAGTTCTTTTTCTTCAGGCATTCTAAATCTTATGAAATTCTTATCAAGTCCAGTGAAATCACTGCCTGATATAACTCTTATTTTTAATTTTGCAAATTCTTGTTGTAAATCTATGTCTTTGTTATTATGTTCAACTGTCATAATTGATACAGTATCACTAGTTTCAGCTATATTAAGGTTTTTCCATGGAACTAATAATTGATTTTTTATATATTTTGTTTTTTCCTTTAGTTCTTCTATAAATTGAACATCATCTAATAAATTGGCTGCAATACTACGAGATATTTCAGATACTTCGTAAGGAGTAGAAATCTTTTTAATAGGGCTAACAAGTTGTTCTGGAAGAACTGCATATCCTGCTCTTAGTCCTGCTAAACCAAAACCTTTTGAAAATGTTTTTAAAACGATTACATTATCATAATTATTTAGAAGTTTGACAGCTGAATTTTCTTTTGGCATGTACTCACCATAAGCTTCATCTACCATAACTGCTATATTATATTTTGCAGCTTCTTTTACTATATTTTCAATTGATGATGAAGGTATAATTTGTCCTGTAGGATTGTTTGGATTATCTATATAGATTACTTTGTATTCTGAATCTATTTTTTCAATAAATTCCCTTTCATTAAATTTAAAATTATCTTCTTTCTTTAAAAGAACATAATCATAAATAGCACCATGCATTTTTATATCTGTTTCATATTCTGAGAATTGAGGTGAATATCCTAAAACTTTATCTCCTTTTTCAATAAATAGTCTATTTAAAAGGTAAATAACATGTATAGAACCATCTGCCAAACAAATTCTATCAGTGTCTAATTTTATAAAGTCTTTCCAATAATCTACTATATTGTCTTTTAAAGCAATTGAATGAGGATATCCTCTTATCATATCAAATTCTAAAGCATTAAAAGCTTCTACAGCTTTGTTTGAATAAGATACTGTATTTATACCTTCACCACAGTCTATCTCAAATACATCTTCTGAATGTCCAGATTCTATTGCATAACTTTTTTTCAACTGCATTTCAATAGCTTTGTTAATTTTTAATTTCATAGTTTATCACTCCTTATTTAGTCAATAATAAATGTTATAAAAGTTGCTAGATTTAAAATATTATGAAAATATATAATAGTAAAAAATGGATATAAATATTATAATAGCTCACTTTATTTAATATGATTATATATCATATATTGTAAAATTTCTAGCATTATAAGACTATAAATTGAAAATATTCAGAAAAATACTACAAGAAACGATTTATTTTGCTCTTAAAATAATCTAAATGAATGTTATGAATTTTGTAAATTGAAATAGTTTAAGTACAAAGTTATGATATAATCTAATAAGGGTAATTCTTTAGATTATATTAAGGAAATATAGGTATACAATAAAAAGTTATGGAGTTGGATTATGGGATATAAATTAATTGTAACAGATATGGATGGAACTTTATTAGGAAATAATCATAAAGTTACAGATGAAAATAAAACTGCACTACAAAAAGTTATAAAAAGCGGTATTAATGTAACTTTAGCAACAGGAAGAGCCTTCGATTCAGCTAAATGCAATGTAGATTTTCTTAAAGAAGACATGCCAATAATAGCTTGTAATGGTTCATTAATAAGAGAGCAAAATGGAAACATAATATATTCAAATAAGATTGATACAGCAACATGTTTAAATATCTTAGATGTATTAGATAAATACGATATTTACTATCAATGTAATAGTATAGATTCTATGCTTTCAAAAAAAATAGAAGGACGTGAAGATAGATTAAGTGTATTTTTAGGTTCTGAGACAGAAGTAATTATAAGAGATGATTTGAGAGAAGAAATCTTTAAAAAAGATATACTAAAATTTGTAATCATAGAAGAAAAGAATCCATCTATTTTGGATGAAATAAGAAAAGAATTGAGAAAAGTTCAAGGCATAAAGATAACTTCCTCATGGCCAAACAATATTGAAGTCATGAATGAGGGTGTTGATAAAGGTAATGCAGTTAAAATTTTAGCTGAAAAAATGAATATAGATAGAGAAGATATAATTGCATTTGGGGATAATTATAATGACATAGAAATGATAAAGTTTGCTGGTCTTGGAGTGGCTATGGGAAATGCAGAAGAATTGATTAAACAAGAAGCTGATTATGTTACAGATACAAATCAAGACAGTGGAGTTGCAAAGGCAATTTATAAATTCCTAGAGTTAAAAGAATCACTTAGTTCTTAAAACGGTATATAATAGGAAAATAGGTTGACTATTTTATAGATAGTAATTATAATACAAATAGATAAAACATAAAAATTTAGATTCAGTGAAAAAGAGAGTAGATATAAAGAAAATCTCAGCGAATTGGGGGATGGTGTGAGCCTAATGATAACACTTTATATTGAAAAGAACTTTGGAGAATACTACTTGAAATTTAGTATGGTAGTAGGTAATCTCGCCTTAAGAGAATAGAGTGGGTAAACATTGTTTACCAACTAGAGTGGTAACACGGAATATTTCGTCTCTTGGTCTTTTTGACCAAGAGATTTTTTAGTTTCGTTAAGCTATAAGAATTATAATTAAAATACAAAAAATTAAAATATGAGGTGAAAGTTATGAAATTATGGGGCGGACGCTTTAGAAAAGCGGAAAATAAACTTATGGAAGAGTTTAATAAATCTTTTGGATATGATTGTGTGCTGTACAAAAAAGATATTGAAGGAAGTATAGCACATGTCCATATGCAAGTAAAATGTGGACTTTTAACAGAAGAAGAAGGAAAGTCTATAACAGAAGGATTAAAAGGGATACTTGAAGATGTAGAAAATGGAAAGTTAGCATTAGATGGAGAGTATGAAGATATACATAGTTTTACTGAGATAAATTTAATTCAAAGAATTGGAGATGTTGGCAAGAAGCTTCATACAGCACGTAGTAGAAATGACCAAGTTGCAGTTGATATGAGATTGTATGCTAAAGAAAAAGCAAATAATTTGGTTGATTTAATATCTGAATTTAAATCTACTATAAAAGATGTTGCTGATAAAAATCCTGTGATGATGCCAGGTTATACTCATCTTCAAAGAGCACAAGTAGTGACATTTAAGCATCACTTAATGGCATATTATAGTATGTTTGATAGAGATGAGAAAAGAATAAAAAATGCTATAGAGATATTAGACGAATCACCTTTAGGTTGTGGAGCTTTGGCAGGAACTACACATGATATAGATAGAAATATAACTTGTGAACAATTAGGATTTAAAAAAGTAGTAGATAATTTTATGGATGGAGTAAGTGATAGAGATTATTTATTAGAGTTAATGAGTGATTTTTCAATTATAATGATGCACTTAAGTAGACTAAGTGAAGAGTTGATACTTTGGAGTTCTCAAGAATTTGGATTTGTTGAGATAGATGACTTATACACTACTGGAAGCAGTATAATGCCTCAGAAAAAAAATCCTGATGGTGCAGAACTTATAAGAGGTAAGACTGGCAGAGTATATGGAAACTTATTTGGTCTTTTTACAGTAATGAAAGGAATACCATTAGCATATAATAAGGACATGCAGGAAGATAAAGAAGGTTTCTTTGATAGTGTACATACTCTTGAAATGTGTATACAAATAATGGATAGAATGATAGCTACATTAAAGGTAAATGAGGACAAAATGAAACAAGCAGTAAAAAATGGCTTTTTAAATGCGACAGAAGTTGCTGATTATTTAGTTAAAAATAATGTTGCTTTTAGAGATGCACATGGTATAGTGGGAAGTATCGTTATATATTGTGAAGATAATAAAAAAGCGATAGAAGATTTAACATTAGAAGAATTACATAAGTTTTCAGATGCCTTTAAGGAAGATATTTATGATTTTATCGACTATGAGAGTATATTAAATAAGGGGATAAAAAAGAATTTAAAATAATATATTGGATTTCTAAAAGCTGTAAATTTGAATGATAACATTCAAACTTACAGCTTTTTATTATATAGAGATTTTACTATGTGTAAAAAATTAAAAAATTTAAAGAGGGTAATATTTAGAATAAATATAAATAAAAAAATTGTTATTAAAAGGATAATTAATATCAATAAGTATTGACAAAGTTATTTCTAAATATTATTATATATAATATAAATAATAATGAAAATCAATATCAAATAAAGCGGGAGGAAATCTAATGAACTTATTAGTGATTGGTGGTCATGAAAGAATGGAAAAGGATTATATGGTTATGGCCAAGAAAAAGGGTTATAAGACAAAGGTATATACTACTATGTCATCTAAATTAAATAATTCTATAGGAAGACCGGATGCAGTTGTTATACTTACATCAACTGTTTCACATAAGATGTCTAGAACGGTTGAGTCTCAAGCTAAAAAACAAGATATATTAATCGTAAGACATAAAAATAGCAGTAAGGTAGCATTTAATGAATGTCTAGATATGGTCGATGAATGTCTAGGAAACTGTTCAAAATGTAAGCTTAAGGATAAACAAAAACAAAAAAATATATAAGTATAAAAAATACATAAACACAAAATTAAAGGCACTGAGATAGTAGTTATAATTACTATATCAGTGCCTAATTTTATAAGAAGAGGTATATTATAAATTTTTTACTATAATTTCTACTTTTTCATATTTCTTTTACCTCTAGCTTTTTTTCTTTTTTTCTTCTTTATATTTAAAGCTATTATAAATAAAACTAAAAGTACTAAAATACCTACAATAATCTTAACAAAAGTCATCAAAATATTATTTCCAGTCAAAAATGGAAGACTGCTATCAAGATTATTTTTTGCAACAAGGTCTATACTATTTTCTAGTTTATCATTATTATATACATTTAAGGTACCAACCTTAGTACCTTTTTTTATAGGTAAATCAATTTTATTTAGTTCTGTTTTAATATTATAGTTGCCTTGAGATTCATTTTTTCCCAAGAATATCTTGTAACTATTTTTTGGTTCATAAATCAATTCATGCTGTTTTGTAAATAATACTTTTTTAGTTTCAGCATATTTTTCTTTATCAACAATAGTAGCACACTTAAAGTTATCAAATCCATAATCAATCAAGATACGTGAGTCTAAATATAAATCAGCATTAGTTGAATTGAATACAGCAGAGATAACTCTTCTTCCATCTTTTACAGCGCTAGATAAAAGACATTTACCAGCATCATCAGTATATCCAGTTTTTATACCATCAACTATATCATATTTTATGTCTATAGGTTGACCTTTATATGTAATCTTATCATGTGATGTTAAAAATTTATTAGTATTTACAAAGTATCTCTCATAAGGGTATGCTTTTGTAGCTTCAAATTTAAGTGACTTAGTTTTTACAATTTGTCTAAAAATATCATTATTCATAGCTTCTCTAGCCATAAGCGCCATATCATGAGCTGTTGTGTAATGGTCTGGGTCTGGCAATCCATGAGGATTATTAAAATGAGTATTATTAGCTCCAATTTTCTTTGTCTCAGAGTTCATAAGGTCAACAAATTTTTGCACATCTCCACCACCAACATATCTAGCTAATACAAAAGCTGCATCATTAGCAGAATGAACTAAAAGAGCATTTAGTAATTGTTTTACAGTAAAAGATTCTCCTTCTTTTAGATACATACTAGAACCATCTATTTGAGGTAAATTTTTAATCTCTATTACTTGATTTAAATCTTTAACCTCCTTTAGAACTAGACAGGCTGTCCATAATTTAGTTGTTGAAGCTGGATAAAGCTTAGAATTTCCATCTTTATTGTATAGTATTTTTCCAGTTTCATAGTCCATTAAAACTGCATGTTTGGCAACTATAGCTGGTTCATCATCTGCAAAAGAGATATTAGAGCTTCCTAAAAATGAAGTGAATATCAATAAACAGATTAATAAAAGTGATAAATTTCTTTTCATTGTGAGCCTCCAAATTTTAAATTCATCTTTTAGTATAGCATATATTTGTCAATAATTAAAAGAAAGGAGTGATTAATATATGAAAAAAAAGGTAAAATTAATTTCGTTTTTTGTTTTCTTTCTTTTAATAATATCATCAATAATCGTTTACAAATCAAACATTTTTAAAGATGATATTTATGTTGTAAGTAAAAATAATTCATCTAATGAAAAAACACATGCTATAGAAAAAGAAATTAAAAATGAAGATAATGGTCACAATAAAGTAGTTAAAGATACAGATAAAAATTTTCAAAACAAAAAAATAACTATATACATAAGTGGAGCAGTAAATAGACCAGGGATTGTAACTATAGAGTCAGATAAGAGGCTTTATGATGCTGTAGAATTACTGGGAGGAACAACAAAAGAAGCCGATTTAAATGGAGTTAATTTATCAGTAAGGTTAGAAGACGAACAACACTACATAATACCTAAAATAGGTGAAACAATATCTGTGACAAGCAATGATAGTTCCAATAATCCAAATCTAAAAAACGAGCCAAAAAGTGAGTCTAAAAATAGATCTAATGAATCAAAAGTAAATATAAATATAGCAACAATAGAAGAGTTGGATTCTCTACCTGGAGTTGGAGAAGCTACAGCCAATAAAATTTTACAACACAGAGAAGAAAATGGACAATTTAATTCAATTGAAGATATAAAAAATGTAAATGGTATTGGAGATAAAAAATATGAAAATATAAAAGATTTAATTTGTGTGGACTAAAATATAATACAAAACTTACTTATAGATATGGTATTATAAATATGTATGTATATGTGTGTATCTGTGGAAATTTAGTAAAGGAGGCACTTTTATGAAAAAAGAACAAAAAAAACTTACAGAGATGACAACAGCAGGTGGTTGAGCTGCTAAAATAGGGCCAGAGGTTCTGGCGTCAGTTTTATCTCAATTACCTAAAAATGATAATATAGAAAACCTATTAGTGGGATTAGATACAGCAGATGATGCTGCAGTTTATAAATTAAATGATGATATGGCACTTATTCAAACACTAGATTTCTTTACACCAATGGTAGATGACCCATATGTATTTGGGCAAATTGCTGCTTCAAATTCACTATCAGATGTGTATGCTATGGGAGGCAAACCTTTGGTGGCGATGAATATTGTTTGTTTTCCATCATGTCATGATATGGATGTGCTTGCAGAAATATTAAAAGGTGGATTTGATAAAGTAAAAGAAAGTGGAGCACTTTTAGTTGGAGGGCATACTGTAGATGATAAAGAACCTAAATATGGTCTTTCAGTTTCGGGAATTGTAAACCCAAATAAAGTTTTGTCAAATGCTACTGCAAAGCCTGGGGATAAGTTAATTATAACAAAACCAATTGGAGTGGGTGTATTAAATACTGCCATGAAAGAAGGTATGGTAGAACAACATATAGCAGATAAAGTAATAGAAATAATGATACATTTAAATAAATATGCAGCAATGAGCTTTGATAAGTTTGATGTAAATTCAGTTACAGATATAACTGGTTTTGGTTTACTTGGACATACTTTAGAAATGGCTAAAGCTTCTGAAGTTAGTATTGAAATTGAATCAAATCATGTACCAATTATTGAAGGTGCAATAGAAATGGCACAAATGGGAATTATACCTGCTGGTATGTATAAAAATATGCATTATGTATCTAAAGATGTAGAAGTTGTAGGAGATGTAGAAGTTGCAGTTCAAGATATTTTATACGACCCACAAACCTCAGGAGGGTTATTAATTTCAGTAAAAGAAGAACTTGCAGATGCACTTGTAAGAGATATGAAGTTAAATGGAGCAATAGAAGCTAAAATTATAGGTTCTGTAGTTTCAAAAGGGGAAAAATATATTACAGTTTTATAAAATATTATAGAGAAAGAGTGATTGTTTTGAGCAAAAGAGAATTGTTTGCAATGTTGCCTTCAGTTGATGAAGTATTAAGTGATAATAGAATTGTAGAAATAATAGAGGAATATCCTAGAAGTTTAGTCCTAGAATCTGTGAGAGAAGTAATAGATTTTAAAAGACAATTTATATTAAGATTAAAAGAAGATGTATCAAATTCTGTAACAATAGAGTTTGATGAAATAATAGAATCTGCGATAGATAGAGTTAAGTTGAATTACTCATTATCCTTAAAAAAAGTTATAAATGCAACTGGTACAGTTATTCATACAAATTTAGGCAGGTCTTTACTTAGTAAAGATATAAAAGATGAATTATGGTGTGCTGCTTCAAGGTATTCAAACTTAGAATATGATTTAGATAATGGAGAAAGAGGTTCAAGATATTCTCATTTAACTAGTACAATAAAAAGACTTACTGGTGCGGAAGATGTACTAGTTGTAAATAATAATGCTGCAGCAGTGCTTCTTGTACTGAGTACAATGGCTAAAGGAGGAGAAGCGATTGTATCTCGTGGAGAATTAGTTGAAGTAGGTGGTTCATTTAGAATTCCAAGTATAATGGCTCTTAGTGGTGCAGAGCTTGTTGAAGTTGGTTCAACTAATAAAACTCATTTAAAAGATTACAAAGATGCAATTACAGAGGATACAAATGTATTGATGAAAGTTCATACAAGTAACTATAGAATTATGGGATTCACAGAAAATGTTTCTATAGAAGAACTAGTCAATTTAGGTAAAAAATATAAATTACCTGTAATAGAAGACTTAGGAAGTGGGGTATTTATAGATTTATCAAAATATGGATTATCTTATGAACCAACTGTATTAGATTCAGTACGACAAGGTGCAGATGTAGTAACTTTTAGTGGAGATAAGATGCTTGGAGGTCCGCAAGCTGGAATTATAGTTGGAAAGAAAGAGTATATAGAAAAAATGAAGAAAAATCAACTTACTAGGGCTCTTAGAGTTGATAAACTTACAATATGTGCTCTTGAAGCGACACTTAGAATGTATTTGGATGAGACAAAGGCTATAGAAAATATACCTACCCTAAAAATGTTGACATATAAAATTGAAGAATTAGAAGTAAAAGCAAATAAACTATTTGAAAAAATAACTGCTTTAAATTTAAATGCCAACATAAATATAGAAGATGGATTTTCTCAAGTAGGAGGAGGTTCTATGCCTCTTGAAACGATAAGCACAAAAGTAATATCAATAACTCCTGAACATATGAATGTTTCATCTTTAGAAAAGAAACTAAGACTTAGTGAAGCACATATAATAGCTAGGGTGTATGATAATAAATATGTACTAGATGTAAGAACTATATTTGATGATGAATTTGATGTAATAGTTGAAGAATTGAGAAACGCATTTAATTAAATAAATTTGAATTAATAATAGTATTAAATTTAGAAGTATAAGTATTGAAGTTTTGATTAAAAAATAGTTACGCATACTTGTGACTTTAGTCATGGGAGGTTCAGAGGGGGCAAAAAATGAAAAATGTAGTAATTGGAACAGCAGGTCATATTGACCACGGGAAAACTACTCTTATAAAAGCATTAACGGGAAGAGAAACTGATACATTAGATGAAGAAAAAAAGAGAGGTATTTCAATAAACTTAGGATTTACTTATTTTGATTTACCAAACAATAGAAGAGCTGGAATTGTAGATGTACCAGGACACGAAAAGTTTATAAAAAACATGCTAGCTGGAGCATCAGGGCTTGATATAGTTTTACTTGTTGTAGCCGCAGACGAAGGAGTTATGCCACAGACAGTTGAGCATTTAGATATTTTAAGCTTTTTAAATATCAAAAATGGAATAGTGGTTCTAACTAAGTCTGATACTGTAGATGATGAATTTAGAGAGTTGGTAAAAGAAGATATTTGTGAAAAAATAAAAGGAACTTTTCTTGAAAACGCGGAAATAATTGAAGTTGATTCTATATCTAAAAAAGGTATAGACACTCTTATTGAAAAAATAGATAAAATGAGTGATGATATAGAAGATAAAAATGAAAATTCTCCAGCTAGACTTAATATAGATAGAGTATTTTCAATAAAAGGGTTTGGTACAGTAATAACAGGTACTTTAATAGAAGGAAAGATAAGTATAGAAGATGATTTGGTTATATATCCACAAGTACTAAAAACAAAAATAAGAAGTATACAAGTTCATGGAGAAAATAAAAATACAGCTTATGCAGGACAAAGAACAGCAATCAATATATCAAATATAAAAGTAGATGATATAAAAAGAGGAGATGTTTTAGCTGCACCAAACTCACTAGAGGAATCAATGATGTTGGATGTAAAATTATCATTAGTAAATCATTTAGATAAAGGATTAAAACATTGGGATAGATTAAGATTGTATCATGGAACTAGAGAGATACTTTGTAGAGCAGTCCCACTAGATAAAGAATTAATTGAAAATGGAGAAAGTGGTTATGTTCAGTTAAGACTTGAAGAAAGCATAGTATCTAAGAAAGGCGATACATTTGTAGTTAGACGCTATTCTCCAATGGAAACTATAGGAGGAGGTGTAATAATTGACCCATCTCCTAAAAAACATAAAAGATTTGACGAAAAAGTTATAGAAGTATTAAAAATAAAAGAAAAAGGTGAACTTAAAGATATCATAGAAGAGTACTTAAAAAGGAATCTAAAAAATTATCCAAATATAAAAGAAATAATGAGTTATAGTGGTGCTCATGAAGAACATGTAAAAAAATCACTTGAGACACTTATATCAGAAAATAAAGTATTTATTATAGGAAATATGTATATTCATATAAATCAATATAATAAATTAAAAGAAAACACAATAAATCTTTTAGGTGAGTATCATAAAAAGTATAGACTTAGAAAAGGGATGTTAAAAGAAGAAGTAAGGTCTAAGATAGAAAGTAATTTCAAGACTAGAGAGATGGATATTTTATTAGAAAAATTATCTACAGAAAATGTCATAAAAATAGAAAATAATATAGTATCTTTATTTGATTTTGAGGTTATTTTAAATGAGAAACAAAAAGAAATAGCAAAAAAAATAGAAAAAAGATTAAAATCATGTGGAGTTTCTTCTATACTGACAATAGATGAAGTTTCTGAAGGAAATCATAACTATGCTGAAGTATTGGAGTCAATGATAGGTAATAAAGTAGAGAAATTAGATGATTTGTATATAATGGACAAAGGTATTTATGAAGATGCAAAGAATACTTTGATAAATTATATAAAAGAAAATAAAGAAATAACACTAGGAGAATACAGAGATTTGATTGATTCTAGTAGAAAAAATTGCATGATTATATTGGAAAACTTCGATAGAAACAAAATAACTAAGAGAGTAGAAAATAAAAGAATTTTGTTTTAGCAGAAAATGTCTGTTTTTGCTTTGAGGCATAAAGAAGGAATTATAATGTCGAGTATCGTATAATTAATTAGTATAAAATATTAATTAAGAGGAAGTGTAAAGTATTGAAAAATATAATGCCTGCTGTAAAACCAGATATAAAAGAAAGAGAAGACATGAGCCTTTTATTTATAATAATGGGCTCAGTACTTTTATTATTTATTATAAAAGATAAAGATAAATATGAAACTTTATTACATGCTATATATGCGGTATTCTTAATAGCTACAGGAATAGTTATATTTAATACTACAAAATTTAAAGTAGATTCATTTTCTACATTTTTAGGATTAATTTTTACAGCTACTGGAGCATTGGAGTGTATATATTTATTTAATTCCTTGGGAATTAGAACTCGGTCTATAATAGATATTAATATCACAATATCATCAATAACAGATTTATTTCCTATGCTAGGTGTATACTTAAGTTTTAAATTTGTTAAAGATAATAAACAAATTCATTCAAGTGTAATTTTATTTATAACAACTGTTACCTTAACAATAATATCTTTATTCATAATATCTGGGATTTGTAACTATCTATTAAATGATACATCACAATATTCTTTAGGAATTATAACGTCTGTATTTATGATAATTATTTTTATTGTAAGTGCAGTTGAATTAAACTCAAGTGCGAATGAAGGTAAATGGGAATATAATGAAAAAAAGCTTTTTAATAGAATAATAATAATAATAATCTTATCAAGGATTCCAAATCTATTACATATGGTTATTGATGATAGGCATGTAGAGGGAATCTTATCACAGATAATAATAAATGTAGCCATATATTATTTATATAATTACATAGTATCTGAGAATATTAAGAAAACAGCACTAGAATTACATGATATAAATGAAGAATTAACAATAAAAACGGAAAGTTTGAAAGAAAAGAACAAAAAATTAATATATGAAACAGAAAAGATAGAGGAACTTAAGGAAATACTTATAAAAAGAGAATCTCGACTACAATCTACATTAGATGTAGCAGTAAATAGTATAGTTGTATTTAGTAAAGATGGAGAAATTACATATGCAAACAAGAGTTTTAGAAATATTTTTGGAGATTATAAAGAACAAGATAAACTGACTGATAAAATAAAAAACTTCAATGATTTAATAGAAAGTATTCATTATGTATTTGTACATGAAAATAATGTAGAAAAACTCATTAATACAAGCGATAATAAAGTTTATCAAGCTATACTTGCTCCTTTAATTATTGCTTCACAAATAGAAGGAGTATTATGTGTACTAGAAGATAAGACTAAGAAAAAGGAATACGAACGTAAACTTATTGAAGCAAATAAGAGAAGCAGAGATTTTTTAGAAAGTGTTGGAGATGGCATAGTAGTGCTTGAAGGTAGTAACAAAATATATGTTAATAATGCATGTAGAGAAATTTTTAAAAATAAATTAGAAAGTATTGATTTTTCATCAGTATGTAAAAGTGAAGAAAGTATAGAAAAAAGATATGTAATAGATGGTGAAGTAAAGTACGTAGAGATGAGTTTTTCTCAGTATACTAATGGTGGGACTGATAAAACTATTATTGTGATACGTGATACAACTTCTCGAAAAATATCTCAAATAAAACTTGAAGAGAGTCAATCATCTTATTCAAGATTTATAGACATATTACCTGATGGCATATGTTTATTGAAAGAAGACTTAAGTATAAACTATGCAAATAAGTCGTTTTTAGATATGCTAGCTTTTACAAATATAGATGATATAAAAGACTCTAATATTAGGCTACTAATGAATGCAAATACTGAAGAAAAAATGAAATTTACTGATAATATGGCTAAAGTTCTAAACGAAAATAGAAGCATACTTTTACTAGAGTATGAGTTGATAAATAGTTATGATAATATAGTAGAAGTAGAATTAAGTGCATTACCTTTTGCTATATATAATACTAGATATATAATGCTTATTATAAAAGATTTAGCACATAAAAAATATTCTGAACAAGCAGAAAAAGAACTGCTTGAAAGATTTAAAACAGATAAAATCAAAACTGAGTTTTTTGCAAATATGTCTCACGAGTTAAAAACTCCACTAAATGTTATATCAAGTTCAAATCAACTAGTAGATTCTTTCTATAGAACTGAAAAGATAAAAGACTACAATAATAATATTAAATCTCATGTGGATTTAGTTAGACAAAGCTCTTACAGGCTTCAAAGATTAATAAATAATATCATAGATTTAACCAAGATGGATTCTGGTTTCTATACACTAAAACTTGCAAAATACAATATTGTATCTGTAATAGAAGATTTATTTATGAATATAGAAGAGTATGCAAGTAGAAAAGATATAAAAATTCTATTTGATACAGAACTTGAAGAAATTAATGTTTATATCGATAAGGTTGAAATTGAGAGGATTATGTTGAATCTATTGTCAAACTGTGTTAAGTTTACTGATAATGGAGGCTGGATATGTGTAAATATTCATTATAAAATAGATAAAGTAATTATAAGTGTAAAAGATACTGGAGTTGGAATACCTCAAGATAAATTAGAATTGATTTTTGAAGAATTTTCACAAGTTGATAAGACTTTATCTAGAAATACTGAAGGAAGTGGAATAGGTCTTGCTATAGTCAAGAATCTAGTAAGTCTTCATGGTGGAGATATAGAAGTAATAAGTGAAGTGAATAAAGGTACAGAATTCATAATTTCACTTCCAATGAAGAGTTTTAATAGTGAACATTACACAGAAGATAAGAGAATATATAACATTCAAGAAAAAATAAAAATAGAATTTTCTGATATATATTATTAGAGATTTTTATAAACAAAGATGAAATCAAAATACTATATGTTTAAGTAGGTATTTTATAAAAATAGGTCATCATAAAGTAAGTCATTATGATGGCCTATTTTTAGTTAGATTTTATATATGAGAGCATATAATTTCCAAATTACCTTCAAAGCTAAAATCTCCAAATTCACTTGGTAATATGAAGTGCATTCCCTTTTTTAAATCATATTTCACAGAATTGTGTATTAATTTTCCATTTCCATCCAATACACTGTATAAAGAAAAAGGTGTATTGTGTGTAAAACTACATTTTCCAAAAACATCTAATTTGTAAACACTGAAAAATTCATTTGATACAAATGTTGTACATTTAAAGTCTGATGTTGATACAATTTTATAATCAGTATCAAAATTTGTATGAGGAACATTAGTAACATCTATGGATTTTTGAACATGAAGTTCACGTTTATTACCTGAATTGTCAGTTCTATCATAATCATAAACTCTATAAGTAGTATCTGAATTTTGTTGAGTTTCTAAAATTAATGTTCCTTTACATATAGCATGTATAGTTCCACTTGGAACATAGAAAAAGTCTCCCTTTTTTATATTAATTTTTCTAAGTAGTTTGTCCCATTCATTATTATTTATCATATCTACAAATTCTTTATGAGATTTTGCATTATGACCTATTATAATTTCTGCATCATCAGAACAATCTATTACATACCAACACTCTGTTTTGCCCAACTCTCCATTTTCATTTTTCTTAGCATATTCATCATTTGGATGAACTTGAACTGACAAATTATCATTTGCATCTAATATTTTTGTAAGCAAAGGAAATTTATCACCAGGTGTATTTCCAAATAATTCTCTATTTTTATTCCACAATTCAGATAGCTTTTTACCTTTATATTCTCCATTTTCTATTAAGCAATCTCCATTTTTATGAGAACTTATCGCCCAACACTCACCAGTTGTTGGTGAATCTATTTCATAATTAAATTTATCTTTAAGTGCAGTACCACCCCATATTCTATCCATAAAAATAGGTTTTAAAAATAATGGTTCCATAATTCTGTTCCTCCTATGATATTAAATTTATCCTACAAATAATTATATATAAATAGATTATAAAATCAATAGTAAAAAAGTTTTGTCCCTTGAAATGACATAAAGTATAAGGAGTTATTAAATAAGATAAACTATGATATATAATATAAAGTTCTAAATTGGAGTGATAATTATGGAATTATTTAAAGAAGAAAGCAAAAAATACAAAAAAGAATTTTTAAAGCTGTTGGAAGAATGGGTAAGTATACCTTCATTTTATGATAAAAAAACAGTATCTAAAGACATGCCTTTTGGAAAAGGAGTATATGATGCATTAAATTGGTTTGAAAATCTAGGTAGAAAAAACAATTTTAAAGTAAAAAATATAGATAATTATGCTATTCAAATTGAATATGGAGATGGTAAAGAGTATGTAGATATATTTGGGCATTGTGATGTTGTAAATTCAGGTGAAGGATGGGACAGCGAGCCATTTAAACTAAATATTATAGGTGATAAATTAGTTGCTAGGGGAGTATCTGACAACAAAGGACCTATGATAGTGAATTTTTTAGCGTTAAAAATGATAAAAAATTTAAATATTGATTTAAAAAGAAAGGTTAGATTAATAGCAGGAGGAAATGAAGAAAGTGGATTTAAGTGTATAAAACACTATTATAGTAAAGAACCATATGGTGTATATGGATTTACTCCAGATGCTAAATTTCCTGTACTAAATGGGGAAAAAGGTGGAGCAGTAATAAAATTAATTTCAGATATAGACAATAAATCTTTATATATAAGTGGTGGAATAGAATTTAATACAATACCAGATAAAGTGTATATAAAAAATATAAAAAAATTGGGTAAGGATAATATATATTGTGATTTTAATAATATGTCAATAAGTTATGATAAAGGAGATTATGTTATACATGGAAAAGGTGGGCATTCATCTAAACCTGAAAAGTCAATCAATCCTGTACTAGGTACAATTAAACTTCTAGCAGAAAATATTGATGAAGATTGGGCAAAAGACTTGTATAAGTTAATAAATCAAGATAATATAGATGGAAAATTATTTGATTTAAATATTGAAGGAAAATGTGGGATTTTATCAATGGTTCCAACAATAATAAATATAATAGATGGAAAGTTAGAAGTTGTTTTAAGTGTTAGATATCCTGAAGTATTAACAATTGAAACTATAATAAAAAAATTTAATTTGTATATGAATAAAAATAACATTAATAAATTCAAGGTTATTGGGGAAAATTTAAAGCAAGCAAATTATATAGATAAAAACACAAAACTTGTAAGAAGTTTGCATGATATATATGTAAAGTATTCTGGAGATTTAAAAAACAATGTTAGAGTAACTAGTGCAGGAAGTTATGCTTCTGAAATGCATAATTCAGTAATATTTGGTTGTGAATTTCCTGATGGTAGTTTTGGAAATGTCCATAGTGCAAATGAATTTGCTAGCTTAGACAGATTTATAACTGCAATATCCATATATGCAGAGGCAATAATTACATTGTGTAACAAAATATAAATACAAAATGTCCCTTATATAGACATATTATATATACAATTAAAATTTTACTTGATATATAATTGAAATCAAAGAGAAGGTGATACAATGATAACTAAGAAACATGCAGTAATAGTAAAAAGTTTAAGCAATAAAGACGGATATATGACATCAAACGAACTAGCTATTAAATTGGATGTGTCTACTAAAACTATTAAAAGATATATAGCAGACTTAAATAGTATTTTAAGTAAGTATGATTTGGTAATAGCTTCTTCTAGAGGTATAGGATATAAGCTAAGCGGCTCTAAAAGTAATATAGCAAAAGCTGTTAAAGAAGCGAATAAATATATTGATGGTTTTTTAGATGATTCTGAAGAATCAAGATTGTCAAATATAATATGTATGCTTATTAACAAAAATTATATGAGTATAGAAGCAATGGCAGAAGAATTAAATCTAAGTATAGCCGCTATAAACAAATTGTCTAGTAAGCTTAAAAGAAAACTTGAAAAGTATGACTTAGTTATAAAATCTAAACCTTACTATGGAAGCTATATACATGGTGAAGAAATTAATATAAGACAATTAATTACTGACTATGCAATAAAATTAGATGAAAAAAGTAAAGTAAAGGTGTTTCTAGATGACATCAGTGAAAACGATATACACTGTATAGAAAGCATTTTAGAAAGACATTTAAGAGAAAAAGATACAATAATTTCAGATAAAGATTTTAATCTTTTGCTTTCAAAGATAATTGTTTCTGTGTTTAGGAGTAAGAGAGGTCATAGTAATAATATAAACTTGATGGATACAAATTATAGATTTCATAATTACTACTTTATAGAAACTTTAATGAAAGAGATATCTGATAAGATTGGATTTAAACTTATTGAAGATGAGGTAATTTATATTTCAAATTACTCTGGTGTAATAGCATATAAAGACACACAAGGGAGACAAAACACAAGTGAACTAGAGGAGCGAATAAGTAATGTTATAAGTAGTGCACTTCAAGATATATTACTTATTTCAGGTAGTGATTACACAAAGGATGAGGAGTTTATGATATCAGTATCTGACCATATAAAGAGATTTTTAAATAGAGCTAAAGCTAATATAAAATCAAATAATCCTCTACTCCATCAGATAAAAGAGAAGTTTCCTATAGCTTTTAATCTAGCTGTGTTTTTATCAAATAAACTAGAAACTGAGTTTAATTTAAAACTTGATGAAGATGAACTTGGATATATAGCTATTCACTTTGCTGCTTCAAATGAAAGAATGAAAAAAAATACTAGTAAGAAGATTTGTATAGTTTGTCATTATGGTATAGGAACAGGACAACTTATTTCTGAAAAGTTAAAGCAGAATATAAGTGATTTAAGCGTTGTAGGTGTTTATCCAGTTAGATATCTTGATATGGCTATAAGTCAAGATGTTGATTTGATAGTATCTACGGTTGAATTAAAAGGATATAAAAAACCTGTGCTATATATAGAAAATATATTTGATGATAGCTTAATTGAAAACGTAAACAAAGCCTTTTATGAAAAGGAAGAAAGAAGAAAGATAATAAGTAATATGTTTGATGAGAAAGCTTTTTTCAGTATAAAGGCTAGTACTAAAGAAGAGGTTATACTTTCACTTTCAAATAAACTAAAAGAAAGAAACTTTATAGAAGAAAGTTCTATAAGAAGCATAATAGATAGAGAAAATATTTCATCAACTGAAATAGGAAATCTAGTAGCAATACCTCACACAATAGTGAAGGGAGACAAAAAATCTATAATAGGAGTTGGAATACTTGAAAATCCAATAATTTGGGATAAACAAGAAGTTCAGCTAGTATTTATGGTATTTTTTAATACTAAAGAAAAGCATAATTTCTCGATATTTAAATACCTTTATAATTTTATAAAAGATGAAGGTGGAGTAAGAGGAATTATTAAAATATGTGACTTTAATAAATTAATGTCACTGATAGGTAATTAAGGAGGAAGTTAATAATGGGAACAAACATATTTAACAAAGAATATGTGTTTTTAAACGTTGATGCTAAATCAAAGGTTGATGTTTTAAAATTTATAGCAAAAAAAGCTAAAGAATTAAACTTAACAGAAGATGAAAATCTGGTATATGAAGGTTTAATGGCTAGAGAAGAACAATTTACTACAAATTTAGGTGAATCTATAGCAATACCTCATACTAAAAACGATGCAATTGAAAATCCAGCAGTAGTAGTGTTGAAGTTTAATGAGGATGTTGTTTGGAATGAAGGTGAAGACAATGTTAAATTGGCAATAAGCTTACTTATGCCAGGAAAAAGTAAAGAAAATATTCACCTTAAATTATTGTCATCTCTTTCAAGAAAATTAATAAATAAAGATTTTAAAGATTCTCTTTTAAAGAGTAATGATACTGAAGAAATATCTAACTTAATAAATGAAGCTTTAGGTTTATAATTAAACACTAAGGTTAAGATAAAACAAATAATTAATAAAAAATAGGAGGAATTTAAAATGAATAAAAAATTAGTAGCATTATGTGCTTGTCCAATGGGACTAGCTCACACTTTCATGGCAGCAGAAGCAATAGAGCAAGCAGCAAAGGCATTAGGTTATGAAGCAAAAGTTGAAACTCAAGGTGCAGATGGTGTTCAAAATGAGTTAACAAGAGATGATATATTAGGAGCAACTATGATAATACATGCAGTAGCAATAACACCAGAAGGTATGGAAAGATTTGATGGTTGTGAAGTTTATGAAGTTGAATTACAAGAAGCTATAAAAAATGCAGAGGGTGTTATAAAAGAAATAGAAGAAGATTTAGGAATATAATAAATTTATTGTGGAGGAAATAGAATGGCAATTAAGAAAAAAGTTATAAACAGTTCAGGTGCTTCTACAACAGGAGGAAATAATGTAGGAAAATCTACTCCATCTAATCCAACTCAATCAAAGGGAAATGGAAAATGGAAGGAAATAAGTAAGCATATAATGACAGGTATATCATATATGATACCAGTTTTAGTAATGGGTGGACTTATAGGGGCTTTATCTCAATTAATACCATATGCTATATTAGGACTTGACCCATCTGTGGGTATAGTTGATGCTATGAATTCAGGAGAATTTACAGGATTCAAACTTAGTCTTTTAAATATGGCACAATTAATGTCAAATTTCGGATTTACTTTATTTGGCTTTGCAATACCACTATTTGCAGCATTTTGTGCAAACTCTATAGGAGGAAAAACAGCTTTAATTGCAGGTTTTATAGGTGGATATATAGCTAACAAACCTGTAGGTGTACCACAATTTGTAGATGGACAATGGACTGAAGTTGTTCCAGTTGCATCAGGATTTTTAGGTGCAATATTAATAGCATTCATAATAGGATATTTTGTAAAATGGTTAAACAAATCTATAAGAGTTTCTCACAACTGGTTAGCTTTTAAAACAACATTTTTAATACCATTAATAGCATCATTAACTTGTATGGTATTGATGATATTTATAATAACTCCATTTGGTGGATTAATTAATGAAAGTATGAAAAACTTCTTAACAGCAGCAGGAGCAGCTGGAGAATATGTATATGCAACAGCTTTAGCAGCAGCTACAGCATTTGACTTAGGAGGACCAATAAACAAAGCCGCAGGATTCGTTGCACTTGGTTTAACTACAGAAAATGTACTGCCAATAACAGCAAGAACAATAGCTATAGTTGTTCCTCCAATTGGATTAGGATTAACAACATTATTAGATAAAAGATTAGTAGGAAGAAGAGTATATGATAGACAATTCTATCAAGCAGGAAAAACTTCTATATTCTTATCATTTATGGGCATATCTGAAGGAGCAATACCATTTGCACTTGAAAGACCAGGTTTTGTTATACCTTTAAACATAGTAGGAAGTGTAATAGGAGCTATTACAGGTATAATTCTAGGAGCAATTCAATGGTTCCCAGAGTCAGCTGTATGGGCATGGCCTCTAGTAGATAACTTATTTGGATATGTAATAGGTATAGCAGTTGGTGCTATATTCATAGCAGTAGGAAATATATTCTACAGAAATAAATTAATAAAAGATGGTAAACTTGTTGTAGATTATATCGACTAGTATTTAATTTTACTATCTATAAATAACCTTGGCTGGTAATATGGTTTAATATTACCAGCCTTACCTATATGATTAATTAAAGGCGGTGGAGATAAGATATGGAGAAGATAGAAAAAGTAAGAGCGTATCTTAGAGAATATGATATAGATGGATTTCTTATCAATAGTCCTACAAATAAGTTTTATGTTGGAAATCTATTTAGTTCTTCAGGTTATGTTTTTATAACGAAAGAAGCACAATATATAATAGTAGATTTTAGATATTTTGAAGAAGTTAAAAGAAAATCGAGCTTGTTTAATGTAGTATTAATGGACAAAACTAGAACTCATTTCGATATAATTAATGATATTTGTAGAGAGCAGAATATAAACAAAATTGGATTTGAAGGAAATGAAGTATCTTTTGATTCATATAGAAGTATGAGTAATAAGTTAAGTGCAACCTTAAAATCAGTTGATTTATCTACATTAAGGGAATCAAAAAATGAAGACGAAATAAAATATATAAAAAAAGCTTGTGAAATAGTCGATGCTACATTTTATCATATAATTGATTTTATAAAAGTTGGTATGACTGAAAAGCAAGTTGAAAATGAAATTGTTAGGGTTATAAAAGAGTTAGGTGGTCAAAAAGAATCTTTTGATACAATAGTTGCGTCTGGACTTAGAGGAGCATTACCTCATGGAAAAGCAAGTGAAAAAATTATAGAGTATGGAGATTTTGTTACTTTTGATTTTGGTGCTAAGTACAATAATTATTGTTCAGATATTACTAGAACCATTTGTATGGGGACTATAAATAAAGAGTTAGAAGAAATATATAATATAGTAAGAGAAGCAAATGAAGAGTGTATAAAGGTTTTAAAACCAGGAATGACTACTGGTGAAATAGATAAAGTTGCAAGAAATATAATTAGCTTATATGGATATGCTGATAATTTTGGTCATAATCTAGGTCATGGTGTAGGAATTATGGTTCACGAATATCCTGCATTAGCTCCTGAATCAAATGAAGTATTAAAAGAAGGAATGATTGTAACTATAGAGCCAGGTATATATGTTCCAACTCTAGGAGGCGTAAGAATAGAAGATGATGTACTTATAACACAAGGTGGATGTGTGAGGTTGACTACATCTACTAAGGATTTAATAGTTGTAAGCTAAAAATAAATTAGATAAATATTTTATAACAATAAGAAAAGAAGAGGTAAATTTAAATGTATAATTTTGATGATAGACCAGATAGAATAAGTGAAAAGTGTAGAAAATGGGATTTAAATATCATAAGAGATAAGTTTGGAGATATTAAAGAAGATTTTGTACCAATGTGGATTGCTGATATGGATTTCAAAATACCAACAGAAATAGAAGATAAATTTATTGAGGCTGTAAAAAGAGGGGTATTTGGATATACATACTGTTACGATGAATTTTATGATTCAGTTATTGGATGGCAAAAAAATATGCATGAGGTAAATGTAAAAAGAGAATGGATTACATTAACTTATGGAACTGTATCGACACTTCATTATGTAGTGCAAGCTTTTTGTAAAAAAGGTGATAGTATAATATTAAATACACCAGTTTATGACCCTTTTGAATCATCAGCAAAAAAACAGGGTGTAAATGTAGTTTGTAACACATTAGATGTTGTAAATGATAGATATTATATAAATTTTGATAAATTAGAAGCCCAAATTAAGGAAAATAAACCTAAATTAATGATGTTTTGTACACCACATAATCCATCTGGAAGAATATGGACAATTGAAGAAATGACAAGAGTAGCAACTATATGTAAAGAAAATAATGTTATTTTGGTTGCAGATGAAGTACATGCAGAGCATATTCACTATGGTGAATTTAATTCAATACTTAAGATTGAAAAAGAGCTTTTAGAAAATGTTATTCTATTGACATCACCAAACAAAGGATTTAATCTTGGAGGATTAAAGACTTCTTACTCAATAGTCATAAATAAGAATATAAGAGATAGATTTAGAGATAAACTAAAGCAAAACTCTATAACTTCTCCAAATGTATTTGGAATATTAGGATTGATAACTGCATATAATGAGTGTCACGAATGGTTAAGTGGTGTAAATGAATATATAAAATCAAATTATGAACTTTTAGAAGCTTGGGTAAATAAATATAGTAAGATAAAATTGATGAAGATGGAATCATCTTATTTAGCTTGGATGGATATAAGTGGATTAGGTATAAGTGCAAGTGAATTTACAGATAAGTTGGCTATCGATACAGGAGTATTATTAGAAGATGGAAGCCATTTTGTACAAGATGGTGAAAACTATGTTAGAATAAATTTAGGAACTCAAAAAGAAAATGTAATTGAAGCTCTAAATAGAATGGATTTATTTTTAAAGTCTTTATAAAAATTTGGTTGAATTAGTGTTTTATATAAATTTAAACTATTAATATGGTATATACATAAGTACAATTTGTCTTAGATTACTTAGTATATACCATATTTTATATAAAACTTAAATTTGAATTAGTTATGTGATAACTATTTAAATTCTTATGTATTTTGTATGTATAATAGATATAGTTATTATTTAAACTCATTATTTATTTAATTTTTCAATAGAAAAAGCTTTATCTGTAAGTTTAAAATTATCTTTTATACCCTTAGTTAAGTATACTTTTTTATCCTTAGTTATAAATATAGCATCTACATTATTAATGCTATTAATTAAATCCATACCTTTCTCAAGTCCAAGCCCAAATGTAGAAGTGGATAAAGCATCACAATGAATAGATTTATCAGAGATTATTGTAACACTACTTAGGTTGTTTTCAAAAGGATACCCTGTAAATGGATTTAGCATATGATGATATATTTTTCCGTTTTTTTCAATAAATCTTTCATAAATTCCAGAGGTAACAACAGATTTATTTGTAGTTTCTATGTTTCCTATAGACTCACCATTTTTACTAGTTGGGTCTTGAATACCTATTTTAAAGGGTTTATCATTTTTACCATCTTCTAAAGTAAATATATTTCCTCCTAAGTTTACTAAACCTTTTTTTACGTCCTCTGATTTTAAATAGGATACAATTTTATCAGCAGCGTATCCTTTAGCTATTGCTCCTAAATCAATTTTCATATTTTCTTTGGTTAATTTTATAGATTTATTTTTTTCATCTAATACAATGTTCTTATAATCAATAAGAGGCAGAAGTTTTTGTATCTCAGAATCACTTGGCACTTTAGCTTTATCTGTTCCAATTGCCCATAAATTTGATAATGGACCAATTGTTATGTCAAAATATCCACTTGATAATTTGGAATATTGTATGGCTTCTTTTACAACGAAGAATGTATCATCAGAAACTCTGATAAAATTCTTACCAGCATTATCATTTATCTTAGAAACATCGCTTCCTGGTATATGAGTGCTCATTTTGTTGTCGATATATCTTAAAATTGAATCACATTCATTTAAGATTTTATCACTTTTGGATTCTTTTACATTAAATACAGTGACTTCATTTACTGTACCAAGGTAGTAGCTAGTTTTACTATATTTAGTATTCTGGCTTGAACTCCTAAAAAATGAAAATAAAATTAATGCTAAAATCAATATCACAAAAATAAATGTGATTTTTTTCTTATTCATGGTATATTCCTCCTATGAAATTGTGTTATTATTTTATTATAACATAATTTCATAGGAGGACAAAAAATGAAGAAAAAAGACATTCTTCTTATTTTGGGCGTTTTGGTTATTATTACAGCATGTTATGGGATAATAAATGTTATAAATTCTAAAAATGCTGGAAATATTGAGATTTATGTAGATAATAAATTGTATAAAACTGTTTCAATAAATGCCAAAGAAGAATTTAAAATAGAGAATAGAGGGGGGTATAACATAGTCAAGATTCATGATAGAGGGGTTGAGATAGTAGATGCTTCATGTCCTGATAAGGTTTGCGTACATACTGGCTTTATAAATAAGCCAAGTCAAAGTATAGTTTGTATACCTAATAGAGTGAGCATAAAAATAAATACAAATGAAAAGAATGATAATCAAGAAGATATAATTTCTAAATAAAATAATAAAAATAATTGAAAGGAATTGGTGATAATTATGGTTAATTTGGGAAATGATTGGGATGAATTATTGAAAGAAGAATTTGAAAAAGATTACTACTTAAATTTAAGAAAATTTCTTATAGAAGAATATAAAACACGACAAATCTTTCCAAATATGCACAATATATATGAAGCTTTAAAACACACTTCATATAAAGATACAAAAGTTTTAATATTAGGACAAGACCCATATCATGGAGATAATCAAGCTCATGGTTTAGCTTTTTCAGTTCAACCACAAGTGAAAACTCCACCATCTCTATTGAATATGTATAAAGAATTAAAAGATGATTTAGGGTGTTTTATACCTAATAATGGATATTTGATGCCTTGGGCAGACCAAGGAGTGTTACTTTTAAATACTGCTCTTACTGTTAGAGCACATGAAGCTAATTCTCATAAGAATAAAGGTTGGGAAATTTTCACTGATAGAGTAATATCTATTTTAAGTAAACGTGAAGACCCAGTTATTTTTGTATTATGGGGAAGTAATGCACGTAAAAAAGTAGAGTTGATTGATACAAGTAAGCATTATATTTTGGAAGCGCCTCATCCAAGCCCCTTGTCAGCAAGTAAAGGCTTTTTTGGATGTAAACACTTCTCTAAGATAAATGAAATTTTGGAAAAGCTAGGAAAAGAACCTATCAATTGGCAAATAGAAAATATATAAAAATAAAAGGTAACAAAATAATAACAAAACAACAATAAACAATGACATTGTTGTAACTAATAGAAATATGTTTGAATAGTTGAAAATACTATACAAGCATATTTCTATTTTTTTGTCAAGTTGACAACTCTTGAAAAAATAGTTACAATTTAGTTACACAAAAAACACAAATAAAAAAAGAAACTTACAAAGCAGAATTTTATGAAGCAAAATATATAGTGTAAAAAATCTGAGGGAGGAAATTTTATATGAATTTAAAAAAATTGAGTAATGTTAAAGTCTCGGCAATGGCGGTTGTTTTATCAGTTGGAATATTATCAGGATACTCTGCACTTAATAAACAAGTAACACTAGTAGTAAAGGGGGAAGAAAGAACTATATCAACATTCAGTTCTAATGTAGGAGATCTTTTAGAATCTCAAAACATCAGCTATGATGCAAATGATATAGTTACTTTAGATGAGAATTCAAAGTTATCTAATGGGGATAAAATAGAAGTAATTGATGTAAAGGAAAAAACAGTTGTAGAAACTAAAGACATTCCATTTGAAGTTACAGTAGTTGAAGACAATTCTTTATTAAAGGGAGATTCTAAAGTTAAAGAAGAAGGAAAGTCTGGTAAAAGTGAATTAATATATAAAGAAACTTATCACAATGGAAAGAAAGTAGAAAAGGAATTTGTGAAAAAAGTTGTTAAAGCTGAGCCAGTAAATAAGGTTGTAAGCAAAGGAACTAAGGTGGAAATGCAAGTCGCTTCATCAAGGGGAGAAAACTCAAGAAGAATGGCTTCTTCATCATCTAGTAGCAGTAGTAGTAATAATGGTAAAAATATGAGAGTAGTAGCAACTGCATATACTGGTCATAGTATAACTGCAACAGGAACAAAACCTAAATGGGGAACAATAGCTGTAGACCCTAAGGTTATACCATATGGAACTAAAGTTTATATACCTCAATTTGATATGGTATTTACTGCAGAAGACTGTGGTGGAGCAATAAAAGGAAATAAAATTGATATCTATATGAATGATTCAAAAACAGTTTATAACTGGGGTAGAAAAACTATAGATATACGTATATTAAAATAGTTAAATAATTTATATTTACACTGGAAATTATATTTTAATTAGTATAGAGAAGAAACTCTTTATAGATTCTTAAAATATACTTTCCAGTTTTTTATTTTAGATATATAATAAAACATGTAAATTTTAACTATGTATAGATAAAAACTATTTAAATTATAGTTTTCTATCAGATAAATCTATAAAAATTGTTGCAAAGAGTCAAAATATATGATATTATAGATTTCGTTGAGAAGGCTTTCATTATGGGAGTGGATGGGTGCCGGTGTGCCCTCTAGTCTTCAAAACTAGTATGAGGGGTTAAGAGCCTCTTAGGTGGGTTCGATTCCCACGCATTCCCGCCAGTATGTAAAAGGTATCTTTTAATTAAAAGATACCTTTTTAAATTTATTTTAAGATAATTTATTTTTAATAATATATAATATTTTGTATTATATAATGTGAATTTTCTAATACTATTATATATTTAGATAAAAGTCTAGGAGTGTGGAAAGATGGAAAATAATTTTACAACGAGAACTAGTTTTCTAGCTGGAGATGATGGGATAGAAAAACTTAATAATTCAAATGTAATAGTATTTGGAGTTGGAGGAGTTGGCAGTTTTACTGTTGAAGCTTTAGTAAGAGCTGGAGTGGGTAATATTACTATTGTAGATTTTGATGATGTAGATATAACCAATATAAATAGACAAATACCAGCCCTACATTCAACTGTAGGAAGGTATAAAGTTGACGTTATGGAAGAAAGAATATTAGATATAAATCCTAATATCAATATAAAAAAAATAAGAAGTCTTTATAATAAAGATACTAGTGATGAAATACTGACTGAAAGATATGATTATGTTGTGGATGCAATAGATATGGTAAGTTCTAAAATACATCTAATTGAAACTTGTGAAAAAAAAGGATTAAAAGTAATAAGTTCTATGGGTATGGGAAATAAGTTAGACCCAACTAAAATAGTTGTTACGGATATACACAAAACAAGCACTTGTCCTTTAGCTAAAGTTATGAGGAAAGAACTTAGAGATAGAGGCATCAAAAAATTAAAAGTAGTATATTCGACTGAACAGCCAATAGAACTTAAAAAGAAAGTAATGAATGGTAGAAAAGTAACACCGGGTAGTGTATCATTTGTTCCCTCTGTAGGAGGGCTAGTAATCGCATCTGTAATAATTAATGAACTATTAGGACAATAAGTTTTAAATATTTTAATTTATAAATTTTATATACCAACTTGAAGGCTAGAAGCATTAATATAAAATAATTTTATATTCATACTTTTAGCCTAATTATTTTATGTAGTTATAGTTTTATTTTTTATATTATGTATCTATCTCATATTTATGTTTTGTAAATATAATTTCTCCATCACTATAAAAAACAATATCTCCTATTCTGTCTGTTCTATAAATTGATACATGGTTTTGTTTTAGAGTATTAATAACTTCTCTGTGTGGATGACCATATTGATTTTTATATCCACATGATATTGTAGCTATATCTGGATTAACTTTCTTTATAAACTCTAAAGAAGACGATGAATTACTTCCATGATGACCTATTTTTATAAAATTAATATTGTTTAATTCAAAGGAATGTAAAATTTCTTTTTCATTTGGTTCTTCAGCATCGCCCATAAATAAAAAAGAGTTATTATTAAAAGTTAATTTGAAAACTATTGAATTTAAATTAGATTCTTCTTGTATATGTGAAGGGCTTAATACATATATATTTATATTGTTATCAATATTTAAAACATCATCTTTGTAGAGATACTGAATAGATAAGTTTTTATCAGTACAAGAATTTATTAGATTTTGATAAGCTTCACTATCTGTTGATTGTTCAGGCATATATATAGAGTTTACCTTAAATTTTTTTACAACATTATCAAGACTTCCTATATGGTCTGAATCTGGATGTGTAGCTATTATAGTATCAATAGTTTTTATTCTTTTTTGTTTAAGATAACTAGTAATTATGTTTTCACTATCTTCATCACCTCCATCAATTAAGATATTCTTATTTGTAGGTGTTTGAACTAAAATACTATCACCTTGTCCAACATCAATCATATGTATAGATAGTAGAGATTTTTTGTCACAGCCGCTTAAAAGTGATATTATAATAAGTATTGATAAAAAAATTTTATTTCTCAATAAAAAATCACTCCATTCATTACATGTTTATATAAATTTATGATGGGTAATATAAGATATATATAACTTATTATATTTTATATTCTAGACAATATAAATGAAATTAATACCATAACAAAATTGGAGTTTTTATAGATACAAAATAAAATTTTTAAAAATTAAGCAATAAAAAAGGTAGGAGGATTTTATGTTTTTCAAAGATATTGAACTAAATTCAAAAAAGGAGCTAGACCCATATTTTGATTTAGTAGATTATGAAGCTTGTGAGTACTGTTTTAGTACTTTATATATGTGGCAACATGTTTATAAGACAGGATATTATATAGGTGAAGATTTTGCTGTTTTAGTTGGGGAATATGAAGGAGATAGTTTCTCAATATTACCACTTGCTAAAAAAGACAAACTTCCAGAAGTTGTAGATTTTGTACTTGAATATTTTTCTAGAAATAACAAAAAAATATACCTAAGAGGTATTACTACTGAAGTAGTAGAGTTTTTAAAAGAAAAATATCCAGATAGATTTGAGTATATAGAAGAAAGAGATTTATTTGACTATATTTATGATGCAGAAAGTTTAAGAACTCTAGCTGGTAAGAAGAATCAAAAGAAGAGAAACCATATAAATTATTTCTTAAAAGAGTATGCAGGTAGATATGAAGCCAAGTTATTAGATAAAGAAAACTTCGATGAATGTTTGGTATTAATGAAAGAATGGGAAAGCAATAAAGAAGAAAATGATGAATTTGATGAAAGTATGGATGATGAATTAATAGGTATCAAAAAAATATTTAACCATTATGACATACTAAAAGATAAGGTAAAAGTTTTTGGTGTTTATGTGGATGGAAAATTAGAAGCTTTTAGTATAGGAGAACTTTTAAATCCAAATATGGCATTGATTCATATAGAAAAAGCTAATCCTGATATAAGAGGTCTGTATCCATTTATAAACCAACAATTTTTGGTAAGTGAATTTAAGGATGTTGAGTTTGTGAACAGAGAAGAAGACTTAGGTATTGAAGGTTTAAGAAAGGCTAAACTTTCTTATCATCCTTGCAGATTTGTTGAAAAGTACAGTGTTAGGGAGGCTTAGTAGACTATATGGAGATTAGATATGCTAAAGAAGAAGAAATAGAAAGTATAAAAGAAATTTGGAGTTATTGTTTTAACGACAGTGAAAGTTTCATGAAGTACTATTTTAGTGATAAATATAAATCTGAAAATACTGTAGTAGCTTTAGATGGAGGAAAAATTATTTCCTCTCTTCAGCTAAATCAGTATAAGTTACTACTAAATAACAAGGTATACAATACATCGTATGTAGTAGGGGTTTCTACACTTCCAGAAGGAAGAGGAACCGGATATATGAGTAAAGTTATTAAATTTACTTTAAATGAATTGTATAAAAGAGGGCAATTAGTTTCTATATTGATGCCAATTGACTATAGACTTTATAGAAGATTTGGATATGAGCATTGTTATGACCAGATTGAATATACTATTAACACAGATGACTTAAAAAATTTTAAATCAAGTGGAAAAATGATAAAGTCTGATTTATCACAAATAGATGAGTTGATACAAATAGATAGAGCTTTTTTAAATGAGGTTAATGGTAATGTGTTAAAAGATGAACATTATTATGAAAACTTATTTAAAGAGATTCAAAGTGAAGATGGACTTTTATACATTCATGAAGGAAATGAAAAGGATGGATATATAGTTTATTTTCTTCAGGGAGACAAAATGTTTGTTAGAGAGTTATTTTATAAAAATATAGATGCTCTTAAATCAATGCTTAGATTTATATATAATCACAATACTCAATGTAAGATAGCTACTATATCTACTCCTGTAATAGATAAGATGAGATTCATATTAGACAACCCTAAGGATAGTGAGATAAAAATAAAACCTTTTATGATGGGAAGAGTTATAAATGTAAAGAAATTTATTGAAGATATGGATATTGATAAGGATATTAATAGCTCAGTTAATTTATTAATAGAAGACAAGTTTATAGATGAAAATAATGGGCTATTTAAAATTTCTATACATAATAGAAATGTATCTGTAGAGAGATTAGATGAAAAAGGCACAGAAAAGATTCAAGAAGGTTTTGATATTAAATTAGATATAAATACCTTAACACAGTTAGCATTTTCATATATAGATGTAAAAGAAGCTCTTTTCTTAAATGATATAAAAGGTGTTTCAGAAGAAACAATAGAAGTACTTAATTGTATTTTCTCTAAAAAAAATAACTATATAAATGAATATATATAAGTAGAATACGTCAAAAGTTTTTTATAATCTTTTGACGTATTATTTTGTTTATATAATAATTTATCTTGTTTAAAAATCTACTATTTGAAAATAATCTAAATAATATGTTTTTATGTAGGAGTGATTATAATTCAAATAAGAAGACCTTTATTAATTATATTAACATTTGTGATAGTTACATCATTTATCATTACGAATAACGTAAAAAACGATGAAGAGCTTAATGATAAGATAATAACTATACAGGGAGTTGTTAAAGGGCAAATTAAAAAGAAAAAATACAATCAATATAAAGTAGGCGTTTTTCTAATAAATGATTATACAAGAAATAAAAATATGAAAACCGGTCAAGAAGTCAGTATTACGGGCAAATTTAAAAGTTTAGATAAAATGAAGTATGATAACTTTGATTATGGAAGGTATGTAAAAAGTACTGGATATAAAGGTATAATATACATAAATAACTATAAAGTTATTGGAAAAAATAAAATATATTCCTTAGTGGGTAAAATAAAATTTTATGTTAGTAAGACTTACAGATATTTATATAAGAAAAACTCAGATTTTATAAATTCTATATTATTAGCTGAGGTTGAAAATTTGACTGATGAGCAAAAAGAAATATTCACTAGAACAGGAACTAGTCATGTAATATCTATATCGGGTCTTCATACAGGTATACTATGCGTAATTATATCTTTTCTATTAAGAGGTATAAATAAATTGTATAAATTATTAATATTGTCGATTTTTATAACTTTATATTGTATAATGGTAGGTGCATCTCCATCCATAATTAGGTCTATAGCATTTGTTATGGTTTTCTATTTATCAATATTTATTGATAGAAAAAAGGATGGAATATCAGCATTGTCTCTAATAGGGATAGTTTTAATTATGAATAACCCCTATGTTATATATAATGTAAGTTTTCAATTATCTTTTTTAGCGACACTTTCTATATTAATATTCTACAATAAAATAAATAGTATTATAAAATTAAGTATGGTATCATTGACAATATCTTCAAATATATTAACTTTGCCTATAATATACTATACATTTAAAGGCATACCACTGCTTTCAGTTATAGGAAATTTAATTATAGTACCATTTGTAGGAGTAATAATGTATCTTAGTATCGCAAGTTTAATAGTATTCAAAGTAAGTGTAATAATAGCTAAAATTATATCCTTTTTTAATAGTACACTGATAGAAAGCATATTTTTTTTACTAGAAAAACTCAGCAATTTAAGTTTTGCATACATTAATATAGAAAACCCTAAATTTTATATTGTTGTTATTTATTACATAGGAGTGTTTTTTTACATATTTTACATAGAAGGAAAAGAGATAAAGGAGCAAGAGAATGAATTACAAGGATATTATAAGGAATGTAAAAGAGAAAAATTTTGAAAAAATGTATCTTTTTTATGGAAGAGAGTATTATCTAATCGAGAATGCAATAAAAGCATTTAAAGGTAGTCTAAACGAGGGAATGCTTGATTTTAATTTAGATATAATAGATGGAAAGGAAATAGTCTTAAATCAGCTTATAAGCTCTATAGAAACACTTCCATTTATGGATGATAGGAAAATAGTAATAATAAAAGATTTTGAACTATTAAAAGGGAAGAAAAAGAATTTTACAGATAGTGATGAGAAATACTTAATTGAACATTTAGACAACACTCCAGACACTACCACTATAGTTTTTGTTGTATATGGAGATATTGACAAAAGAAAATCTCTAGTTAAGAAAATAGGTAATAATGGAATTGTTTTTGATTGTGACAAGCTTTCTGATATGGATTTATTTAAGTGGATAAAAAAATCTTTTGCTTTAAATGAAGTCATAATAGAGAATTCTCAAATAATGTATTTTATTGAACAAGAAGGATATAGAGATAAGAGTAGTGAAAAGACTTTATCTGATTTAGAAAATGAAATAAATAAAATAAGTTCATTTGTTGGTAAAGGAAATAATGTGACTAATGACGTAATTGATAAATTATCTCAAAAAAAAGTTGAGAATGATATATTTAAATTAATTGATTATATTGGAGAACAAAATGCTTCCAATGCAATGAAAATACTAAACGATATGATACAAGAAGGAGAGTCTGTTTTAGGTATATTTTCTATGATAGCAAGACAATTTAAAATAATTATGCAAGTAAGACAGTTACAACTTGATGGATATTCAACAAAACTCATAGCTGATAAATTAAAAATGCATCAATTTGTTGTAGGAAAAGCATTAAAGCAAACTAAAAATTTTTCTGATGATATAATTGTGGAAATATTAAATTATATATTAGAAAGTGATTATAAAATAAAGACAGGTCTTATAAGAGATACTTTAGCTGTTGAAATGTTGGTTAGTAGATACTGTAAAAGAGAAGCAATATAAAAAATCTATAGATTAATAAAAAATAAATAGCAAGATATGTTATAGCTCAGAGTAGAAGTACGCTAAATTAAGACTAAGGATGTACAATTAACTATAATATGTCTAACTATTTATTTTTTATTGTATAAATTTACAAAATAAAAAACCCCTACATAGGGGTTATTATATATAAGAAATATAAACTGGTAATTAAGCGTTCATACCGTTTAATTTTTGAGCTAATTTAGCTACTTTTCTAGCTGCAGCATTCTTATGTATAGTTCCTTTAGAAGCTACTTGGTATATTCTTTTTTGAGCGTATTGGAACTTAGCAACAGCATCCTCTCTGTTTCCAGCTGCAACAGCATCTTCGAATCTTCTTATTGCAGTTTTTATTTGAGATTTTCTAACTCTATTTAAAGCAGTTTTCTTTTCGATAACACCTATTCTTTTCTTAGCTGATTTTATATTTGCCACCGTGTTCACCTCCCTGTATTTTTTTATCATATTCATCGTCAACATATTAGATTTTAACAGAAATAAATCTAAAAATCAAGGATTATTATTTATATATTTTAATAATGTTTTTTATTTTGATTTTTTAGACTATAGATTGTGTATAAATAATTTGCAATATCTTGTTTTTAGGTTGGTATATTTTGTGTTTTAAATATTTTAATATATATAAATTAATATTTCATTTTTGTAACAAATATTTTGAGATAATACAAACTATTTACATACATTTTGATAGTATTTCCAATAATTATAAGATAATGCAAGAAATTACTCATTTTTGTAAATTTAATAAAAAATTTATAAAAATATAAATTTATATGCTCAATTAAGATAATTTTTCCAATAGTATCAAATGCACTTAGTTCGATTGATAATACAAATGGTAAAGATAAGTATGAAACTTCAGCCATTATTGCAGATAAACAGAATTATACTAAAGTCATCCTTATCAATGTGGATAATAGTTTAGCAGATAGATTATCAGCAAGTGGATTGGCTGGAGTTGAAAACGCGCCAATATTATTGACTAAGAAAGATGAGATACCAGATTTAACATTAAAAAGACTTAATAATGTTAAAAAAGTATACATAATAGGAGGAAATAATTCTATAGGAAGAAAAGTAGAGAATTTATTAAAGGGAAAAAATATTGACGTTGAAAGAATTGAAGGAAAAGATAGACTTAGTAGAAATTATAAGGTAAGTGACAAGATTTTAGAATTAAAAGGTACCTCAGGTAATGTACTGGTAACAAATGGGTTTAAAGGTGAAGCCTCGTGCAACAGTTTATCACCATGTTAAAATTTTGGAACAATATGATTGAAGTATTCAAAGAAAATCGTGTGTGTGGTACAATTGAAATAGTTTATGCATTAAGGAATATACAGCATCTATGGAAGGAGAAACATTTGTTATACTTTCTACAGTATTTCATGTAGGATTGATGCGGGAAATACCAAGACTATAAAAAAGATAGTGTGCTTTTTACTTAAGAATTTCTGTATATGAGCGATAATAAATAAGAAAGTCTTCTTAAAAGTATAGCTGACTTATTGAAGCCATATATAGAACAAAAGCATAAATTAAATCTAAAACTTAGAAAACTTTCAATTATATCTTCTCCGCCTATAGTTAATAATGATAAAACAAAATAACATGCATCTTATTTTTATAAAAGGAGGTTGTTTTTAATTAATAAAAACATAGATAAATATAGTTGTTTATAGTAAATTATAGTCAAGATGTGATTATATGAAAAACAATAACTATAAACCAAAAGAGTTTGCAGAGTTAATTAATATTTCATTCAGAACTCTGCAACGTTGGGATGTTGAAGGGAAATTAAAGGTTTTTAGAACTCCAACAGATAGAAGATATTACACTTATGAACAATATTTAGAATATAAAGGAATACATAAAGAACAAGTAAATAGAAAAAATGTTATTTATACAAGAGTTTCAACTTCTAATCAAAAA